>NZ_CALADU010000277.1 GCF_937890665.1 uncultured Subdoligranulum sp. | reverse complement strand
TAACAAGGGCTTATAGCCCTAGAGCAAACCACCCGTTGGACGGGTGGTTATGATTGGCAGGAACTGCCGTTAAAGCATCCGGAACGGATGCGCAGCTCGATGCCGCAGGCAGCGTTCTATGGGGATTGGGGAGTTTCCCCAACAAGCAGAAAATCGCTTTCGTGTCACGAAAGCCCTGCTTGCAGAAGAAAGAAAATACGAAAAATTAGACTAAAAAGCTTTCAAATGAACGGATTATATCTTTACGACTACCATGGAAGGTGGTATAATATATTCTGTCTTATTGCAACCAAATTGTACCTGATTGGACGGGGTGGACAGGCTTATGAAAATTTCATACAATAAACTATTCAAACTCCTTATTGACTAAGAATATGAAGAAAAAAGAATTATGTGAAAAGGCTGGCATTAGTTCGAGTACGATTGTCAAAATGGGACGACAAGAACCTGTATCTGTTGAACTGATTGGCAAAATCTGTCTTGCTCTTGGTTGCACCGCAAATGACGTTCTTGAGTTTCTCCCTGATGAGGATTCAGTGAAGGCCTGATTGTTGGACAAAAAAGAAATTATAATAGAGCAATAGGAGCAGACATACGTAACTTATCGGATGCACTGATTCATAACAACTGTGGCAATATTTCAAAAATAACGAAGCGAGTACGACAAATATTCAGAGGAGGCAATGTCAATGGTTAGCAACAAGGAGAAAATCGAAGAGCTTTTTGCTACTTGGCTTGCTCAGAATGCACCATCGGCTCATCTGTCTGAGTTGTACTTTTGCTATTCGGAAATAGAGGCTTATTGTCTCAAAATAAAAGTACTTCGTAAGCCTTTGTTTGAAACAATAGATTTGGATATCATTAAGAGAGTTCAAAAAACTGTTACTGAAAGCCGCATATTTCAGCTTTCGCATAAAAAACAGATGAGGAAGATTGTTACTGCAGCACAGTATTACAAAGCTTTTGTGAAATCGCTGGTCGCCCAAGAAACAAATACGACTGAATTGAGTATTTCTCAAACTATGGGAGATACTTCTTCCGATGGCAAACCTTGCGAAGTTACTCAAAGGAAAGAAATCGCCTTGAGCGAAAATGAAAATAAAAAAGAAGATAATGTGCTGATAATTGATTTTTGCCATATCAATAGTTTTGCATATACAAAGCCAGTTTCATTTTCATACTTTGAGGATGAACAGACTGGTATCTCTAATTGGACGCAATTATATGTAAAAGTTTTCGTATGCTTGTCGGAAGACTATCCAGATGAATTCCTTCGAATGTACAACACAAATATCAGTGGAGGCCGGCGGATTGACTTCGGAAGTCCAAAAGCCTCGGACAAAATGAATGCACCTAAGAAGGTCAGCGACAATTTTTATGTCGAAACGAACCTAAGCGCAACAGATATCGTGATGAAAATTCGCCTACTACTGGACAGATGCAATGTTGATTACGAGAATCTTGAAATTCGTTATATAAAAATTGAATCGATGCAATGTACAGAGCCTTCATTAGTAGAAAACGCATCGAAACGGGCGGCATCTGCGACGAAGAATACTATGTCTGCTATGGTAACGACCGACACGGGAAACTATAAAGCAATATTCCGCAATTGGCTGCTCCATGATCAGTATATGGCAGAACGTAGCGCACAAAGCTATTCCTCTGCTATTACCAATTGCGAACAGTTGGCAAGCAGGCTTGGGTTGAAAGAAATCCGCCTTTATGGAGCGGATCGCGCAGAAGCGCAAAGAGTCGTAGATCAGCTGAGGCAGACAACCGAATATTGGGAAGTGAACGCAAGTCAACACAACAGATATAATGCTGCAATCACGAAATATCTGCTGTATCTCCAAAGCTCAGATCGGCAAGAAACTACTGCCTGTGTTGCTTCAAAAAATAAAGAACCAGAGCAACAGGGTACCGACTTTGACAGATTCTTTGAAGATGAGAAATACGATCTGCTTTATAAGAAGTTGAAGAAAAAAGGAATTACAACGCTGGAGGAACTAAACGAGGTCAATCTGTGGTCCTTTATGAATCTTCACCAGTTGTACTCTATTCAGCAGAGACTGGCAATCAGCACAGAATTAACTGCGAAACTGAGAAATGCGGAAAAGGAAAATGACGAGCAGAATACCTCCGTATATGAGATTCATTATAACGAGGAAGTATATAAAGGCACTTCGCCTTCAAAAGCGTTTGTGGCGTTCTTAACAGCGGTTTCCACCAGGTATCCCTTGAAGTTCCGCACACTGCTGAATGTTTACAACCCAGAGTCTCAAAAGATTGTTGTAAGTCGGTATGACTATGGCAATACAAAGCTGAGGCTTATGAATCCTGAAGCTTACATAGATTCCGATTTATCTTTGGAGCAGGTGCAGCAGGATGTTGCATGGATTATAAAACGCTGCGATGTAGTACCACAAGATTATACCGTGGAAGAAAAGACAAAAAGCGTCGAATTGCCCCAGAGGAAGCCTACGGATCGGCCAATGAAGGACTTGCAAAAAGTGGCTGAAACACCAGCGACCTCCATTTCTCCTGTCCTCAGACAAGAAGCAGAGGATTATTTGCTCCAGTGCGACTTAACAGGTGCTACTTATGAAGAATTGCAGAACAAGCTACATTATACGATGGTGGGGACAAAAGAAATCGTCGCGCAGTCGCCCCACGTTATTGAGATGAATCGAAAACTCTATCACGAGGAGGCTCTGGTAGATTTCGAAGAAGGAGCAGACACTTTGGAGGCAATCCTTGATAAGCTGCTCAAGAAGAACGATGGTGTTGCAACGGCAAAACATTTGTATGAGTATGCCTGTAGCGAAATGGCCATGTTCTTCAATGACAACGGCATTATAGGCCAACAATCTGTGTATGATCTGGCGCGGCACCTGTTTGAAAAGTTGAAATACCATGGAAAGCACTATGTTTTTAAATCCAATATGTATATCAGTCTTCCCGAGTATTCTGCCGATTCGGTCATCGATATCGTAAGCAAGTATGCTCGCGAAAAAGGCGCAACCGTCACCTATGATGAACTTGTGCGTTACTTGGTCGGGCTGGGATCGAACACCGGCAACTTGCGAGGATTGATGCGCATAGATAAAGAACCAGTGTTCCTCATCTATGCAGAAAATGAGTATCTGCTGGCAGAACTCATGCACATAGACGCAGACTTTTTGGAGTCAATACACTGCGCTCTGCGTCGGCTGTTTGAGGATACTGACGGCCATATTATTCCTCGCAATATATCGGAGAGCTGGTACAATATGCTGCCGACTTTGCCGGCTTGCCTTCCGTGGACACCGATGCTGTTGCAACAACTGATCCGATTCTATCCGAACGAACTTGAAGCCAGAACTATCATCGCAATGGAATCACAAAACAGCAATACGCTCCACGCGATGTTTGTAGAAAAAGATAGCTGGATACAGGATTTCCGGGATGTTGTCGCAGTTTTCCTGCACAATGAGATGCCGAGTCGCTACGAGTTTGAGGCGGAAGAATTGCGCGGAATACTGGTAGACGCAGGCATGATCAGCGGTAACCAATTGATTTATAACATGCCAAACGCTCTTGGAGGCGATCCGCGCTTCCTTTGGGATAGCGACGGCAACCACGTTAAGGTGAGAATATAAGACATGGCAAATGCATCGTTTACCCGGGATGAAGCAATACTAGCGTTGGATGTTTTGTATTTTGCTGACAAACTTCGACTGAACAAGGAAAGCCATGAAATCGCCGAACTCAGTGAACTTTTGAATGAGCTTCCTATTATTCCGCTTTCTGCACATCGCGAAAATTTTAGAAGCAAAGGCGGGGTAAATGGGCAGCTTGGCAAATTTAGGTCAAGCTATAACAAAGGAAAAAAGGACCCTGATGTCGGTACGATTTTCTATGAGGTTGCCGATGAGTTCGACGGAAAAAAAGACGAGCTGCATAAAATTGCACGTGCTATAAGGCAAAATTGCGAATTTTTCAAGACAGCAACGTTCGGGAGCGAGCTTGAGGGCGAAGATTTTCCAGAGGGGGCCTTGCTGTACCATTTGCATAGAGTGCTGGAGACAAGAGATGGTCGGAAAATCGTCCGCGCAGAAAGCTGTGAAATCTGTCATTTGAACTTGTCGGAGATTTATAAGCCGACTCCCGGCAATTTCCTGCAATGCCATTTGACCGTTCCTGTCACCGAACTGAATGGCAGCAAGCATTATGCAGCCGATGATTTTATCACAGTGTGCCCCAACTGTCATGCTGTGCTTCACAGGAATCGCCCTTGGTTGACGAAGGATGACGCGGTGAAAATCCTGTTTTAAGCGAGAAAACTATGAGAGAAGAGTAATTTGTTATGTACGGATATGAGTGGACAGATGAATATGGAATATTTCGTCTGACAGTAAATGCAAAACTGCAAAAGGAAATTAGACCGGTGTTCAAGGAAGAGCTGGACTTCTTCAAGATGTATGAACACTGGGATTATCCAGATACGGATGCCCCCCTGCTTTGGGCAGAGGGTGTACGGCGCTATGTACTCAATGGTGAATGCGTTGCGGAAGCAAAAGGAGGCGGCTTTTATACCCGCCCTACCGTGGTCTGTAACACGGATAAACGTTTGCAGCTACAGCCGGTGGATATTAACCGACTGTATGAGGTTAACAAGAATTTGATGAAGAGCCTAGAGCAGAAGGCAATCTCTTTTATCCGTGAGCAACATGATAAATATAAATCGGAACGCTACTCTTTCGTGTGTGCTTTTTCCGGTGGAAAGGACTCCATCGTTCTGTTGGATCTATGCGCCAAGGCATTGGCTCCAAATGAATTCTGTGTAATTTTTAGTGACACAGGCATGGAATTGTCCGACACCTATACAGCTGTGAAACGAGCAAAAGAACATTGGCCGGAACTTCATTTTTATACCGCACAATGTCATTTGAAAGCTACCGAGAGCTGGGACGAATTTGGCCCTCCGGGAAGAAGAATGCGATGGTGTTGCGCCGTTCATAAATCTGTGCCGACTATCTTAAAATTGCGTGAAATAACTGGAAAATACAACGCAAAAGCAGTTGTATTTGATGGCGTTAGAGCAGAGGAAAGCGCTCGAAGGGCAAAATACGACGAAGTGAGTGAAGGCGCAAAAAACATTAGTCAAGTTAATGTTAGCGCAATTCATAAATGGAATACTGCTGAATTATATTGTTATATTCTGCATGAGGGGATTTTATTAAACGATGCATATCGACTGGGATTGTTTAGGGTTGGTTGTATGGTGTGCCCACTGTCTTCGGATTGGTGGGATGGGATTGCTAATGATCATTATAAAACCGAGATGCAACCACTTCTTAGTAGAGTCGAGCAGTATGCAAGAAATACGAAAGTGGAAACAGAGGTTGTTAAGTATATTGAAGATGGCGGTTGGAAAGCCAGAATGGGAGGGCGCGGACTTCCTAATGGCGGTAATCGCATAAATGAACAGATTCAAAATAATACAATTGAATTCACCATTAGTGGTTCCACACAGAATTGGCTTGAATGTGCTCCGATTTTAGGAACGATCACAGAATTTGATGGGAGTACAGGAACACAAAAGATTTCAGGCACAAATTTTGTATTCAGGGTTTCAAAAAAAGCAGATGAACTATATGTAAGTTATAAGCCATTTTCTAAGATGGATCGATTTGTTATTAGTCATTTGCGTGGTATAGCAAATAAAGTTGCTTATTGCAAGGGATGTAAAGCATGTATGGTGCAGTGCCCGACTGGCGCATTTACGATACAACCCAATGGAAAAATCTTTGTACGTGAATCGTTGTGCACCCATTGCTCTAATTGCTTGACTTTTTCGGAAAAGAGTTGCATGCTCGCAAAGTCTTTAAGCACAACGGGAGGTAATTCTATGGATATGAAGGGCATGAATCCGTATCAGCATTTTGGATTTAGACAGCCATGGCTTGAACATTACATGAGCGATGGAACGGAGTGTTTTTCTCAAGGAGTTTTGGGAAATCGACAATATGAAGCTTTAAAGGTTTGGCTTAAAGAAGCCAATCTTTTGGTTGTTAATAAAGATAAGACGATGGAACAGACAGCACTATTTAAAAAGCTGGAACAGTTCGGGCCTTATAATCCTTTTACATGGGCAATCATATGGGCAAATCTTGCTTATAATTCTGTCATTTCTCATTGGTATTGTTTAAATGCCGAGCCCGGCGAAACTTATGAAAAAGCAGATTTGGTGACGATGATTGGAGAAAATTATTCGAAGTCAACTCGTGAAAATGCAATTACTGCATTGGCAGAGACACTTCGTCTATCTCCGATTGGGTCTGCATTAAATCAAGGCATTCCTATTGAACTGAGTAAGAACACATATTCGTATTATCGTGATAGCTGGACAACTCCGGATGCTGTGGCACTGCTGTATAGCCTTTACCTCTATGCCGAGCATACCGGACGGTACGCCTTTACTTTGACCGAGCTTATCAAGGTGCATGGTACTCCTGATGCTCCCGGTGTCAGCCCAGCGGACATTTACGGACTGGATAACAAAAAGCTCAGAGAATGCATACAGGGCCTTGCGCTGACCTTCCCGGAATACATCCGCGTCTCCTTTATCAATGACCTGGACAACATTGTTCTTGAAAATAAACATACCTCATTAGACATACTCGACTTGGCGGAGGTTTAAAGATCATGGCAATGAAGAAGTATAACGAATATTTACAAGTAAATCCCTCCTTTGAATCTGTTGTGGATATTGCCGCCGATAGTCGCAATAAGAATCTCTGGCGGGAGTATATTGTTGGCGATGACATGGAAAAGCTGATGGACTTTCTCTGTCAGACGCTTGGATATGAAACGCCGGACGCGCGCCGCAGCCTGTGGGTACACGGATCTTACGGCACCGGTAAAAGCTATGCCGCCATCTTCGTCAAGCACCTGCTGGAGGAAAAGAAAGATACGATTGACACATTCCTTCAGAATAGTCAGAGGCTTTCTAAGTATAGGAACCGCTTCCTGAATTGCCGCAAGAATGGCGACTATCTCGTCATCTGGAAAACCGGCTGCACGGGTATCCGTACTGGTGACCAGCTGCTAGTTGAAGCGGAGTTTGCCATTCGTGAAGCATTGGTTCGGAAATTTAACGATAGAGCTGATTTGGGTGTGGCCTCGCTTCAGGATGGTGTGAAGGCACAGCTGCACAATAAAAATATCAACTGGGAACATGTACTGGATTCTACCATACTTGGTGAGGATTACGGCGATGTAGAGGAGCTGATTGCAGCTGTTGAGCGCGGCGATTTGAAGGCAACCAAGGCTGTCGCTGAGGTGATTCGCGCTAATCATTGGGGACTCATCAATAATGTAGAGACCTTTAAAAAATGGATTGAGGAAATTATTGTAGCCAATCATCTCGAAAAAAGTGGTATTTTCTTTATCTGGGATGAATTTACAGATTATTTACGTCACAGCGATGACCAGGTGGTAATGCAGCAGATTTCGGAATTCTGCAAGGAGCAGCCGCTCTTTATGTGCTTTATCGTGCATAAGGATTCCAGTTGGGTAGATGTAATGGGCAACGCAACCTATCAGCAGATCACCCATCGCTTCCACGAGGTAGAGTTCCACGTCTCGGCTGATGCTGCGTATGACCTGATTGCAGGCTCTATCAGCATCCGAAATGGAATGGATGAGTATTGGAAAGAGGCGCGCAAAGACCCAGTACATAACATCAAAAAGTTTTTACCGGATATTGCGGGCCTGGACGATAAAATCAGCGAAAAAATCAATGAGCTGTGCCCGATGCACCCAATGACGGTACGTCTGCTTTCCAGTGTTGCGGAAAACTTTGCCGCAGCGCAGCGCACCATGTTCCGTTTTATGAAGGACTCTTCCAACGAAACACAGGGCTTCCTCGGGTACATCACGAAATATGGTCCCCAGGATCAGGCGTGTTGGCTGACTCCGGATTGGCTTTGGGACTATTTCTTTACGCGTGAAAGTGACTTCCATGATAAGGAGACCAAAGCTCCGGAGTATATCCGACACTACGAAGAAAACCGCCATCTCGTTGAGAACGATGAAAATGCGCATCGGGTATTTAAAATTGCCATGCTCCTTATGGCGGTCATGTCGACCACAAAGGGACTGTACACCACGAGGAGAACAAGTAATGGCGTTGCCGCAACTGTGGAATGCCTCGAAAACTGCTTGAGCGGTGTTTTGAGTAAATCTCAGGTGGAAGACTATCTTGCCACCTTTGAAGATACGAAGATTCTACTCTGCGATGAACAGGCCAACGGGGTAAAGCGTCTGCAAATGCCATTCAAAATGGCGGGCGGTGACGATTTTGCCATTCGTTATGAGCAAAACGATAAAAAATACACGCGTTATCAAATGTTTGCCAAGGACGGAAAACTGACGGTTCCGTTTGAAAAGCTGGCATGGGATGAGAATGATGCCACCTTCCGCAGAATGAAGATCGTTGTCTGCTGTGCAGAAAAGGCTTCTTTGGATAAACGTATCAAGGAAGTTACTGATGATTTGGATAAGTATCCCTATAAGCTTGGCCTTGTATATGTCACTGTGGTTGATGATGCACAGGCAATTTCTATTCAGCATGATTTGGAGACTCGCGCACAGCAATCAGGAGAAAACCGCCTGATTATTGTGCTTGTCCGCTCTCCGTTCACGGACGATATGCGCAAGCAGTGGCTTACCTCCCTAACAAAAGCCGATATGGCTCGTGACAGCGGTCACACCGCTGACGCTGGGCGATATGATACCGAAACTGTTACCATCATTCAACGTTGGGTTGGCTCTGCTACCAGTGGCGGCAAAATGCTTGCTTGGTGCGGTGAGAAGCAGTGGAACAACCTCTTCGGCGTTGCCCAGCTCCGCAAGACGATTCAAACCGCTGTTTTGGAGGATATTTTCCCGTATGCCCCGGAAAGCGTTGTAATCACAAACACTGCTTATAAGAGCTGTAACGATAGTGCTCCCCTTGCTGGTATACAGCGTGAAACAAGGAATGCGCAGCTTTTCAGCGTCCTGGCTGGTATCAAACAGTTGGGCATCATCGATGCAACGACAATTCAAGAGATTGAAGGAATAACCGGAAGCAGAGCAGCCAATACCGTAAGTGCTCTGGCTAAATTTCTCCGAGAAAAGATGGAATCCGGACGAAAAGTCGTTTTGGGTGATGTATGGGCAGAATTGCAGCAGCCTCCTTTTGGCTTCTATAATACGATTGCATGCGGTGTCCTTCTTGGCTTTGTATTTAGCTGCTATAAGGACAGCGCATATAGCTGGACGGATAGTTCCCAAGGCACCTTTGTGCTGAATGAATCCAATTTGAAAACGCTCGTGCTCAATACTTGCAAGGGAAATATGACTACGGACTACCTATCCGCTGGCTCTGTTACCTGGCAGAATTTCCGTGATTATATCAAGAAGATTTTTAAGTTAGATGATGGACAGACCGCTAATGAAACGGAGGGTATGCGTTCTGTTCGTGAGCGTATTACGCAGACTGGAGCACCCTTCTGGTGTTTGAAGTACCTGTCCGAAACAGAACTTGGCGGCATTGAAATGAAGGAAGCGGCTGGCAAGATTATTGACAACATGCAGGTGTTCATTTCGCAGGAAGGTAATACCGATGAGGCGATGTCCAATGTCATTCAGCTTTTCAGCGGGCGAGGAAAACTTCGCGAGCGCATGACGAAGGCGTTCCAGGATAAAGCTGTCGTGTCTAAGGCTTTCAGTGCGTTTCTATTTGAAGCATCTTCAGAGCTTAAAGAAATCACAGACAAGCTTTCTGTACAGCCTGAAGGCCTGCGGGATAAGGTTTTCGGCGTGATGCAGAATGCTGTTTATACTTGGACTGAAGACCAGGTTAAGGAAAAACTTGTGGGTGTGGTATCGGAATACAGGTACCTGGATGTTTTGAATGTCACGATGCGCAATACATACAACAGTAATGAGGAAGCAATTCGAGATCTTAAAAACGCATTTAATCATATGCGTGTTGCAATCCTCGCTATCGAGCCACTGAACTTGCCTTGGTATGATGCGCTGGTTATTCTTCGCCGTGTATCACAAAAAGGCATCACGCAGATGAGCTGTGAAGAACGGGAAAACGATATTGATGTCCTGCGCACATACGGGACTCAGGCATGGGAATGCATTCGAAATGTTAAACCCGTTCTTTCCACCATTTTGGAACAGATGCAAATTGAATGTACTCCGGAAGAACTTCAGACGATTTATGAAGGTCTCAAGGATGTTTCCTGCGACGCAACGGCAAATCAGTTTGAGAAGGATTTGAAGCAGCAAACTGGTCGCATTAGTCAAAGAAGAAATCGTTCAACGCTTCTGGAACGCTGGAAAACACTTAGCAGTACGGAAAACGTAAAGACCTGGAGCAATGCGCGAGGAATACCGCTTCTCTGGGTTGTTCCGAAAAATGCTTCTAAGGCCATTCGTACACTGATTGCAGTGCAAAACGATGAGCGAGCATTGGATCAGGATGTCCTTGCAGCAATCAATGTGTTGGATACGATGGACCATACGATTCTGACAGATAATGCAACTGCAGAGCAGGCGTTTATGAATTCCATCGGTGCCAATTATCGGGATGTTTTTGAAGAACAAAGAAAGGAAATCATTACCGAACTCAAGCTCAAACTTGGCAGTGATGTGAGCGCATGGGATGTTTCTGACTTGATTACGGTTCAGTCGACACTGAAAAAATATCAGGCAGAAAAAGCAAAAAAGGAGAAGTTGCAGAGCACGCAAAATCATGTTAAAGGCATGAGCGAAGATGCGCTCAAGGATAAAGTATCAGCATTTCTAAATGCACACCCTGAATTCTGCGATGATTTTAATAGTTAAGGAGGCTAAGTATGAAGCTGCAAGAAAGCATAAGCGTTCTCAAAGCAGAAAAAACGAATAAAGTCACTTCTCGATTTCCGTGCCGTGTACTCCTGCTCCACAGCCGAGAGGACTACTGTGATGCAGTTTCAAGCCTTAGATCTCTATGCGATAGAGGCGTATCATCGGATGAGCTGTTCTCAAGCGCGGATGTTATGCCTGCATATGACAAGCTCATTGAAACGATAAAATCCAATGAATGGGTTTGGCTTCCAGGCGTCAGTGAATATCTGCGCTTGTTTTACAAAAGCGAGCAACGCACAGAGCGGTTCGCAAAACTGTGGCATACGATAGTTGACGCTTCCAGCACGGGAAGGATTATTATACCATTGTGGAATTGTGATTCTCTTTGGTATGATACCTCTCTCGGATTAAGCACGGATGAGCGTCAGAAGGACTTTGTATACTCCATTTCGAATCATGAGGCAGTTTCTGAGCAAATGAACATAACGGTATTCTCTTCTGCTTTTGAGGAGTATATCAATCAGTTGAGTGGGAAATACACACTGATTTTTGGGTTACGCGAATGGTATGACCGCATGTTGAATGAAACACAGATCCCAACGGATTACTATCTTCTTACAAAACAGGCTAGATCTGTGTCGCAGGCTATGGGAGATATAACAATCCGTCCAATCAAAACCACTTATGAGTTTATTCGTGAAAATCTGCAGGACGGGTTTGAATTGAAGGAAGAAGTGTGCTCTGAGGAGATGCTCAGCGAACTTTTTGATGAGTCGCTAAAGAATAGCTCTATTCGGGATGCTATACTTCATCGGTTCAATGTTGTCACGTTTGATGGAGTTGCTGTTATGGCCAAATGGTCTGGTTTTTCTAAGGGCAAGCAGCAGTTGCTGAGACTGTGGTATCGATTAAACCCAGACAACAGTTACCTGTGTCATTGCTTTGAGAAATATGGATTGGGAGAGATTGAGGAACATATTCTGCTGGATATATTTGATGTGATGCAGTTCCATAACGAGTGGGTCGCAGAATATCAGCAGCTGATCAAGGTACTAAATCTCAAGAAAAATGAGACCTATTTAAAAAAATTGAGTATCATACCAACTTATGAAGAAAAATTGGCATTTCTCACCGGTGATACGCGCGAAGAACGTATCTATATTCTTCGCATGGTTGGACAATGGCTCAAGCAAGACGCTGCACAGGTGTGTGCTTCCAAGACGTTAAAATTACGATATCCGCTGTTGCAAGCTTATTTAGGCCTGATGCCCGACGAATTGGGCTCAGTCTACAACGAATACATTTCTGAGTACAAGGCGCATAAGCTTGCCAATACGCTGCCAGAATCAGATGAGCGTTTCTTCAGAGGGATTGAGCCAGATTCCCTCCCATTCCGCTATTCAGTAATCAATCAGAAGATTACTGATAGCACCGTAATGCTATGGATTGACGGATTAGGCTTTGAATATTTGTCATTGCTCTTAGACAAGCTTGCTCAGAACAAAGATGGGACAGTTGTTTCCTGTACATTAACACAGGCATTATTGCCTACGGAAACAGAGTTTAATGAACAATGGAAGCAAATGAGTATGCCATATGAAAAGCTCAATAAACTGGATAAGCTGGCACATAAGGGAGTAGTGGACGAACCGGATTATTATACATGCATCGAGGAACAGCTTGCCTTTTTCAACAAGGTGTCGGATAAAGTCAATGAGCTGCTAAAGAATTACCAGCGTGTAATTATTACAGGTGATCACGGAGCCAGTCGACTGGCTGCCAGGTTCTTCCATACACGGAAGGGATTACCTGCTTTTAAAGACGCGACACCTCTTAGTCACGGTAGGTATTGTAGCATTAAATCGAAGCCGGATGGGGTTTATGAAGACTTGAAAGAGACCACGGATTCGTCTGGGCAGCATTATCTGGTATTTACTTCATATAATCATTTTTCTCTCAGTGGATTTGCTGCTGGAAAAGACGATGATAATGTGATTTATGGTGAAGTGCATGGAGGTGCTTCTCCCGAAGAGATGATTGTTCCTGTAGTGGTTTTCGACAGCAAAGTCGGTTTGCCATTAAACGTGAAATGGTCCTATGATAAATCAGAAGCAAAATTAAAAAGAAAAGTTGCAAAAGCTGCGATAGAATTCAGTAAAGAAATTAAAACGCTTGAGGTAAAGGCAGGTACAGTTGAGGCAGAGGTCTGCGACACTGGAGACGGGAAAACATGGACTCTCTCTTTTGATAAAATAACCCCTGGAGCCTACAACCTTATCATAGTAGCTGATGGGAAGATAGTGAACATTGATAAGCCTCTCACGGTAATACCTGCGTTAGGCGGTGGAGGAGATTTTTAATGGCGAAAAAAAAGACATGCTGTGAGTGTGGAAAGCCGTTGACAAAAGATGAGGTCGCACTCACAAGAAAACTTACGGATGTTGATACAGACGAATTCTACTGCCTTACTTGCTTTGCGGAATATCTCGGCTGTGAAACAGAAGACCTAAAAGTGAAAATCAGTGAATTCAAAGAACAAGGATGCACGCTGTTCCTCTAAGGAGTTTTGAAATGTTAGAGAATAAAATTCGTGAAGTCTTTGCGGACATGGTTGTTCTCAAAGACCCTCAAAGAAGTGAATATTTCTCCAAACTCAGCATTCCTTCGTATATGCGAGACTGGCTTGTTATGAGATTCTCTGACGAAGACGGGACGATTGATTATGATTCGGTTAAGCGATATATCAACAAATACATTCCGTCCAGAGAAGATTACGAGCAATTCAAGTTCAGAATGGTGAATGGAGAAAATGTTCAATTTCTGGCGCGAGTACGCGTTACAGTTGATATAAAGACGGGAAAAACACAATTTGAATTGCCTGACTTTGGCGGCAATCGCAGCGGAGCCGGAGGCATCGTGAATAATGATGTCGTCGAAAAATGGCAGGACACATTACTCAGGGAAAGCGAAAACTGGGGAATCATTACGCTGTCCTGGCAGATGGAGGTTTCTAGGTCGAAACCTAAGGGCTTTATTGCGATGGTTGACTACAAGCCGTTCTGCCCTTATGCCATTGATCTGGACGATTTTAAAGAGTACAGAGCCGAGTTCAATATTCATGAATGGATCGATGTAATCCTGACAGCCATTGATTATAATCCTGCCGGTTACATGGATGAGAACGGCGAAGAGAGTGAAAAGAAGAAACTGTTTTTCCTGCGTCGCTTGTTGCCGTTCGTCGAAAAGCGTGTGAATTTGATCGAACTGGCTCCCAAAGGAACAGGTAAAAGTTATGTGTTCGAGAAAATAAGCAAACGAGGATGGCTAATCAGTGGTGGCACAGTATCACGCGCCTCACTGATCTATGATAACGCAAAGAAAACAGGGGGCTTGCTGACACGTTTTGATTATGTGGGTTTTGATGAAGTGCAATCTATAACCTTCGAGCAGCCAGGGCAGATCCAGCAAGCCTTAAAACATTACATGGAATTCGGCGAAATAAAAGGCTTCGATGCTCAGACACCAGCAGATGCTGGCGTAATTGTTCTCGGCAATATTGACGCAAGCCGATTTGACATCAATTGTAACATGGTTGAGCATATCAGCAGTGTCTTTGGTGAGTCTGCTACGCTCGATAGGTTCCATGGCTTTATACCCGGATGGGAAATACCAAGAATGAATTCCTCCATGATTGCCAATGGATGGGCAATTAACACAGAGTATTTTGCGGAAGTAATGCATGCACTCAGAGAGGATTTAACTCAAAGTTCTCTTGTAGATGAATGCCTTGATGTGCCCAAAGGAGCCGATCAGCGAGATCTGACTGCAATCAAGCGTCTTTGCACAGCATTCGTAAAGCTTCTTTATCCTCATGCAAAGTCAAAAGAAGACATCGATCCGCAAGAGTTCATTGAGTATTGTCTTGAACCTGCAAAGGAAATGCGAGCAGTTATCAAGAAGCAACTTTGTATCATTGATCCGAAAGAGTTCAATGTTCCCGGGAAAAACTCTATACCTGATATTCAGTACAACTATTGAGGTACTACCATGAAGCATTTTATCTACGCAGATAACGCAGCAACGACAAAGCTGGATATTGATGCTTTTGAGGCAATGAAGCCATTCCTGTTGGAGGATTATGGAAATGCTTCGCAGCCTTATACTCTTGCGCGTAAGCCGAAAAAAGCTCTTGCAGAAGCAAGAGCGGTGATTGCAGACTGTATTGGTGCCCTGCCGGAGGAGATTTTTTTTACCTCCGGTGGTACCGAAAGCGATAACTGGGCTATAAAAGGCGTTGTAGAGCCAGGGGAAAAGCATCTGACAATCACATCTCAAATTGAGCATCATGCGGTACTCAATACTTGCGGTACACTGGAACGCTTTGGCTATCCTGTTGTTTACCTGCCTGTTAATGTATGCGGTACAGTAACTCCTGAAGTGCTTGAAAAGACCATTACACAACAAACGAGATTGGTCTCTGTGATGCTCGTAAATAACGAAGTCGGCACAGTTGAGCCGATTAAAGAACTGGCTGACATTGCTCATGCGCATGCAGCACTATTTCATACAGATGCAGTTCAGGCAGTTGGCCATATTCCGATTGATGTAAAGGAGCTAGGTGTTGATATGCTGTCAGCCTCAGCTCATAAGTTTAATGGACCTAGGGGGATTGGTTTCCTGTATGTCCGTAAGGGCACAAGCATTTCTCCTTATGTTGATGGTGGTGCGCAGGAACTCGGAATGCGTGCTGGTACGGAAAATGTTGCGAGTATCGTTGGTATGGCAACAGCACTTAAGAAGAACTGCGATGAGATGGAGCAAACTACAAAAAGGCTATATATCTTGGAGCGTAATTTCATTGATACGCTTTGCGCGACAGGTATTGATTTTATAAGGAACGGTGCAGAAAACCGTGCTCCGGGAAACATCAACATCTCTATTCGTGGCGCAAGCGGAGAAATGTTGCTTCATCGACTGGATTTGAAAGGAATATCTATTTCGACCGGCTCGGCATGCGACTCAGTAAAAACACAGGTTTCACATGTCATAAAGGCAATAGGTGTTCCGCAAGAATATGCGGAAGGCACCATTCGCGTTAGCTTTGGGCGAGATAACAATGTGGAAGATGCATCTGAGGTCGCGAAGGCAATTATCAGCGTGATTTCCTTAAAGTAAAGAGAATGTTAACTACTATAATCAAATCCATGAGGTAGAAGGACGGAATACGAATGGAATGGGCCGATGGAAAGAATCGTTGCGATTGGGTAAATCTGTAGAATGAACGTATATGCGTTAATGCGCACATAGG
>NZ_CALADU010000276.1 GCF_937890665.1 uncultured Subdoligranulum sp. | reverse complement strand
ATACCGCGTTCATCATCAACGATCAGTAATTTAGGATTCAAAATCATGCACCTCCATTCTTTATATGATATATGGTAAATCTCAAAAATCCCTCAACTTCCTTTGCTTTTGCGGATATTATAACAGGCAAATGTCTGCGAAATATTACAACGGACAGATTTTGAAAAATATATTTCTTTATAATTATATAGCAGGTTGACTTTTGCAACAAGATTTTATAAGTGTACATAAAAATAAATAACTATTTCATAGAGAAAAATGCACCGAATACAGAGTCGATAGGCATACTGTATCCGGTGCGTTGCAGACTTTTTAACCTTTCAGATAGTAATGTACATACACATTATAATCTCGACGCCTGGTAATCAGCCGCAGCCAGATATAAAAGTGAGCAGTTTCCGAATACAAATTGAATTCGGTGGGCTCGCTGGTGGGCTGGGCGTACCCTCGGCAGAACCGTGTCAGGGTGTCCAAATTCCGAAACTCCGGCAGTTGGAATAGCGCATCCTGGAAAGCATCAATTTCACGGGCAACTTCCAGAACAGGCGTATCCTTTTGGCACTGATGCCAAGTGGTCCACCATTTCCATCCATCATAATCAGAACGGGAATAGGCTATCTCGCTGGCAGGCCGGGAACCCTGCTGGAATAGATCTTCAAAGGTGCAGGAAGTAGTCAGCAGCGGAGCTTCAAAATCGGTCTGCTGCTGGCTCAAACCGTTTTTGACAGCTGCCCATTCTGTTAGAGGAAGTGGGCAACGGTTGGCATCACGCAGGGCTTCATCCATACCGCACGCCTCGCAGATATGGACATCTGCATAGCGGCTCAGGGCGTTGATGACCAGCCGGTGGTCCAGTGGCTGCCCACATCGAAGACACAGGGGTGGTTGCTCCGCTTCTGGGGTAAACAGCAGTTTGTCCTGCTGCCATACGGTTTCCAACATGGATTTGGGATAGATATGGATCTTCATGATGATGTCCTCCTAATTTTATTCCTTTAATATTCGTACCGTTTCCTCCGGTCTTCAGACCAGGGAGGGTAGACACGCAATTCTTCCTGAAACATGGCCATCAGCTCGGTTGCCATGTCCTCTTTACGCCGATAGATGCGCTGCTTCTCTGTACCATCTGCATAGAGGATGGTAGTTTGGAGTGCGGGACCTTTCTGCGTGAAGATGAATTTGCGGCCATGAGAAGGGTCAAATGCCTCGATCCAGAGGGGCAGGGTGGAGGAACTCCCATCCAGACACCGCCAGCCGCTGTAATCGGTGTAGCTGAATCCGTTGATTTCTCGCGCCAGTCTTCGCAGGGCGAGATACAGCCGCTCAAATCGGCGCCCAAGTTCGCCTTTCTGCCGCCGGATGTAGAGGGTGTGCCCCTCATGATCCAGAGCATCCAGTTCTTTGCCATTAAACAGGTATTCGGGGTAAAGGCAGCCATCCGATTCAAGAATTTGCCCGGTAGGTTCCGCAAGGTGATTGTCTGACAGCCAGACTGGAAAAAGTCCGTCTGCGGCTTTTATATTGATGAAAGCGCAGTAGTCGGGCCGGATTCCGGTTAAGTTGGTGGTAAGGGTTTCCCAAAAAATCAGGATGCCGTGATCCTTTTCATAAAGCTTGATGGCGAGATTGCCGTTGGGATAGGTACTGATTTTCAAAGTCAGCTGGGATCGGTATTCGCCCAGCGTAAATGCGAGAGTATTCATAAGCGTTTTCCTCCAAAGAAGCACCGGACGTCTGCAAAAATGCAGATTTCCGGTGCTTCTTAGTGTGTGTTCCGGACAAGGAAACCGGAGCAGGGAGAGGAATGCAGTTCCTCTCTGGTCATCGTCAGCTACACAGCCAAAGTTTTTGACTCGAACTGATAGCGCAGAACTTGAGCCAGCTTTGTCCTGTTTTCACAAGTAATGCGATAGGTAGGGCCATAGTTGTGCCGCTGTTCATCCATCCTTCGAATGGAAATGCTAAATCGGGTGCCCTCCTGAGTGATCCACAGACGCCTGCCCGTGGCAGCATCTTCAGCAATAATCCATAAAGGGCACTGCATGGTCATGTAGGTCTGGGGGTAAGCACGCCAGCCGCTGCGGTCATGGTAACAGAAACCGGGGGTAGTCTGCCGCCTTTCATTCAGTACATCATAAATTGCCTTATATTTCATGCGCTGCACCGCCTTTCAAAGTTTTTCAGGTAGCCTGCATACCCTTCCGGGTCCAGCTCCTGCAGCCGGTTGGCACGAAAACGATATTCAGGATAGGTGCAGAACCCACTCTGCATGGTGCGGCCGGTTGGGATAGCCAGACCATGTCGGATGAGCCAGGTGGGAAATTCCGAATCGGCATTGGTGTCGATAAAGGCATGGTCTTTTTGCCGTTGGCCGGGCAGGTTGACGGTGAGAGTCGCCCAGGGTTCCGGGTCGCCGCTTTCCCATGTCACCATTTGTATGGCAAGGTTTCCATTCAGGTAGGAAGTCACCTGCAGCTGGATGGGGTGCGTGGCGCCAAATTTCTTGTAAGGCAAGGTAACAGGTGCCGCATCGGTATCAGGTTCTTCGTCCTCCACGCCCAGTTCCCAACTAAGGGACAGAATCTGGCTCTGGCTCAGCGTGCGGGCATATTTCTTTGCGTATTTTGGCTTGAAGAGCAGGGCCCCGTCCTGCAGGAGCAGTTTTCCTTCTTTTTGTTCCTGGATACAGCGCAGGCCATGCAGACGGGGCTTTGCGCGCTCCACCGCATCGTGGATCTTCGGATGGTCAAACCATATGGAATACTGTACGGCTACATGGAGATGGGGATGCTCCTGAAAGCGTGAGCATAGGAGCTCCAGCACCTGTTGACAGACTTTTTTTCGTTTCTCCAGCGTCTGACGCTCGTTAAAGGTCAGCGTGAAATATGAGAAATCCCGTTCGGATGCGTCTGCGGCGCCGTTAAAGGGATTACACCAGAAGTACAGGTCCCATCGGTCGCTGCCATAGGACACAGGGATATTTTCGTCATACTGGTAGCAGACAAAGTCCTGTGCGATAGCTTCCATGACGGGTTTCATTGCTGCGCTGCTCTCCAAACTTGCTTGGCGGATATACTGATCCCATTCTTCGCGGGTGTGGCTGTCGTAAAACTGTTTGTTGGCTGCTGCCTCTGCTTCGGTGCATAGAGACTGCAGGCGCAGGGAGTGGACATCTTCTTTGATATAGCCTTTTTCAAACCATCTGGTATCAATATTCATATGAGAACGATCTTCGTGAATTTTCATTTTGCATCCTCCTTGTGTATAGTTGCTGCATTTTTTGACGCAGTGTGGTCATTGGTCTTTCCAGTCATAGAGCAGTAGGTCATGTCCGGAAGATTTGGCTTCGGCTCTTTTGTCCCGGAAACGGTAGTTGGTAAACACAAAGCCGGTGGGCTTGTGGGTATAGCGGACAGCCAGAATGTGGAACTGACTATTTAGCCATTCAGCTGAGTCTACGGCTTCCTCAACGGTGTTCTCAAAATCGGTGGCAAAGAGCCAGTTTTCCCAGTACCAACCATGCCCAACCGTTTCTCTGGCATCCGGCAGGGAGAGCAGCTTTTCCCTTAGTGCTTCCTGATTCTGCAGGTGCGGATATTGTGTATGAACGGACTGCACCAGCGATTGGCGGAATTGGCAGAAAGGTACGAAGGGTTTCTTGCCTTCAAAGTTACCATTGCCGTCCAGTGCACAGACTACGCCATCTGCAATCACTTCAAAGATGAGGTCTTCCCGGATGAGACTGCCATTTTCATTCCAGTCCGGTGTAGAGCTGTACCATGCGCCGCTTTCGGTATCCCGGTTGTAGTAGCGTACCGGTTCTGCAATGGTGCAGAATACATCTATACAGAATCCGGGATCTTCAAACAGAAAAGATATTTGTCGTTTTATCATCAGGTGTTTCCTCCTAAATGAAAAAAGGACCGGCAGGCCGCTAAATGCAGTCTGTCGATCCTTTCGGTTATAAGCCGCAGGTAATGCGGCAGGGTTCCTCGTTAAATCAAAGAGATAGGCACGATCAGATTGTTCTGATCAAAAGCGCCCAACTGGTCAGCCATGCACAGGATAGCACCAGTGCCGCGCTGCAGTGGGGACTTGTCGATCAGGTCAAATACCTTCGTCAATTTCTTTGGCGGCGAGGCCATCTTTTTGATCTCGATGGGAAACAGTTTTCCGTCCCGCTCCAGGATCAGGTCGATTTCTCTGGCATCCTTATCCCGGTAATAGTACAGGAATGGCTCCTGACCGGCGTTCTGATAGGTCTTGATGATTTCCGCTACGGTATAGTTTTCCAGTAGTGCGCCGCTCATGGCTCCTTCCATGGCTGTCTCCGGACTGCTCCAACGGGTCAGGTAGCAGACAATGCCGGAGTCGTAGAAGTAGAGCTTGGGTGTGGATACGGTGCGTTTGAGGACATTATTGGAATAGGGCTCCAATAAAAAGATGATCCCCAGCGCCTCCAGAACATGAAGCCAGTTTTTGGCCGTGGTCTGGTCGATCTCCGCATCATCGGCAATGCCCTTGTAATTGACCTGCTGGGAAGTCCTGGCGGCGACAGAACGCAGGAACCGCAAAAACTTCAAGCTGTCAATGTCATTGGACAGCCGCCGCACATCCCGTTCCATGTAAGTGTCAATGTAACTGGAATAGAAGATGGAGGCATTGGAATAGGTTCCTGTGACCAGGGCAGGCATCCCGCCCTGATGGATACGCTGAAAGACCTCTGGCGTGTTCAGCATTTGGCGTCCGTTCTGCCGTTCGGACAAAAGAGGCAGCTCCAGGCTGAACGGTGGTTCAGGAGGCCGTTTCATGATCTCACTCTGGGAAAGCGGTGAGAGGTGGAGCAGAGCCACCCGGCCTGCCAGAGATTCCTGTACGCCCTCC
The DNA here is from genome assembly GCF_937890665.1 of uncultured Subdoligranulum sp. The sequence goes on along the minus strand of NZ_CALADU010000276.1, from coordinate 19,604 downwards.
ATCATCTTGAAAAGCTGAGAACCCGTCAGCCAGAAATCGCCGGGCTGATGGCGTTCATCTACCATGATTTTGATATATGGGAACAGTTCCGGTGCGTATTGCACTTCGTCAATGAGCAGCGGCGGCTGATACAGCTGAAAGAACATCTTTGGGTCCGTCTTGGCGAGTTCCCGCAGCGTCAGATCATCCAAAGAGACCTTTTTGCGCCCCTTGCCCTCGACCTCTATCAAATGTTCCAGCATGGTAGTTTTTCCAACCTGCCTTGGGCCGGTAAGCAGAAGCACAGGATACTGTTCATTCAGCTCCATCACCGGTTTCTCCATGTGTCGGGTGATATACACAGGCGTTCCTCCTTTCTTAATTTCGGCTGATATATTATTATATACCTATTTTAGCCGAAAAAATCTGATTTTGCAAGTAGGCAGTCTGCAAAGTAAATTTCAGTAGCGATTTTAAGGGTCATTCCTGCGCAGCGGAGGGGTTGATCATTTCCTTCAGACTGGCGATATACTGCCTCCATGCCTGCCTGGATTCCTCAGCACGCTTCAACTCGGCAAGCTGTTCTTCCGGAGACAGGGCTTCAAACTCGCATTGGCGGCAGTCTCTATCAATATCCTGAAAGATACGGTTCAGGATGGAGAGAGCCAGTTCTGTAACAGTGGGGCTGTGTTCATCAAGTGCCCTGCGACCTTGACGGAACAATTCCAGATAGTGCTCATACTGCTGTTCACTGATGAATTCCCAGCCGTAGGCTTCCTGGATGTCGCTTTCGCTATGGTATTGCATGGCCGCTTCAAATTCTGCCTCGCGGTCTGCGGCTTCCTTTTCGATGTGCCGCCTGAGCTTGGCGCGGATGCGCTCCAAGTCTTTGAGCAAAAGCTTGCAGGCTTTGGCCTCCATGAGATAACCGTGTGCTTCGCTGTTTAGATATTGCTGAGATGTTTTTTTCATGCGGCAGCTTCCTCCTTGGATTTGGATTGGACAAAGAGCAGGAACCCTTTGCTGGTATCCTCCAGAAGCTGCCATGTGCCATCCCGCCAGACACAGGCGGTTGCATCGTTGTAGACTTCCGGCGTCTTGGGTGGGTCGTCAAAGCATTCCGGCGTCACATAAAGGCACATATGTCCCATATAGAAGGGCTGTAGAGCTGCGTCTATCTCTTTGCGCAGGGCAAGGGCGAGTGATTCGATCTCGTCAATATCCTGACGCTGGAAGGCAGCATCTGAGATCTGTTTGAGCCGCTTGGTTTGCTTCACAGCTGCATCAATATAGGGTACGGCCTCATCAAAGTATTTGTGTTTGATCCGCATACCGTCGAATACCAGAAAGCGGGTATAGGCGGTAGCGGCTTTACAGATGTCTTGCCGCAGGGCATCAAATGGTTTTTTGTACTTGGTTTTCAGCACCTCCATGGATACGACCTGCAGATTGCGCCGCAGGGTTTCCAGATGGTTCACTAAAGTGGTGCGTAGTTCATCTCGTTCCATAGGCATCCTCCGTGGGTAGCTTCAGGGCGGTTATCCGCGCCGGAAGTGGCGGCAGTGCTTATGCACATTGGCGTGGGTAAACGCAAAATTCTTGCAAGCCAGCAATCGGTTCCGTTCTCTGGGGGATTGTCGGGCAACGCTTGCATGATACTTTTTAACAGGTGTTTTTATATGGTTATTCGAGTTCAGGTTCCCAAGGGGTATCTTCCTCATAAGGCGCAGCCTCCTTTTCATTGTCAGCGGACTTGCCGGCAGCCCGTACCGTCAGCAGAAGGGCATCTTCCCCGACATCGTTGCTGTGGGACTTTCTGGCTCGTTTCTTTTTGCATCTTTCCACGGCTTTGTCATAGTCGTAGCCGATACCAGCTTGCAGTTTATCCGCAATTTTACGCAGTTTTTCTGCATGGTACTCGTAGGTAGCACGATGGAATCCAGTCAGCTCCCACTGATCGCACACCGATTCCAGAAGCCGGACATAGTCCCGCAGTGCATTGACCGTTTTGTAGATATCGCCATAGCAGGTAGTAAAGGTATGGGCGCCATCAAGATCCCGAAAGCAAAAAGTCAGTTCTTCCCCTAAAAACTGTTCCAGTTGGACTGATTGCGCGATCATTGGCCGAAAAGCTTCCTGGGGCAGTTCGGGCAGTCTGTTTTCATCCATTATTATCCTCCCCATGTTCCGGTACTGGCGGCTGCGGGCCTAAGCCTGCCGCAAACATCTGCACAGCAGTACGGTAGCCAGAGGCGTATGCCTGTTCTAATACAGCAGAATTGCGGCATTGTACCGCATCCTGATACTGTTCAAAAGCGATGGACGCTTCGTTGGAGAGCAGCGGAAGCAGAGCTTTTTCTTTCTGCTGTACTGCCTGATTAAAAGGCGAGAGGCGTTTATCGGGCTTGAAAACATCTGCTTCATATTCACCATAATAGAGCGAAGTGAGAAAGTGTTGGTCTGCCGGAAAGGATATAGCAGATGGTGCAGGGCGGGAAAGCGCCGCCGCAATGTCTTTGAGTGTGTTGATCAGTGTGGGGAGCTGAACATTAAAAAATCTTTGCCCCATCGCTGTTTCGTGTAAATTCATAAAATAAGGCCCCCTTTCTAAAAGCCATTTGCCTTTTACTGTTCCCTGACAATCCGGTGCAGGTCTGCTAACAGATGCCGGTTATTCTGCTCATACTGAGGCTGAAAAGGCTGGTCTAAATCAAAATTGTAATAGCGGTAGTAGAGCACCTTGAATACAATGCCTGGCCGCATGGCAGGATCAATGGCGCGCATCAGTTTGCCCAGTTCGGTAGCGATCTCATATTCCCGCTTTACATATTCTTTGTCTTCCCTCTTAAAATTCTGATACAGCCAGTCCTTGACGGATACCCGGCTGCCGGTAAAGTGGCTCCGGTGCCGGTCCAGACACAGGCAGTATTCAAAATCACGGCCACGCTCCCCTGGACCTACGGTAAGAGGATAGATACGGCAGGTACGGGTACGGGCAGGGTAGACGGAACAGCGCCCATCCATAAGGAAGATACAGGAGCCGTTTGGGGCTTTTGTCTTGAGCATATAGATAGGGAAGCCTTCTTCGGTCAGAGGTTCCGGATCGCAGTAGCGGAACAGAAAATCCTCTATTCCTTCGATGGACTCACCCTTTGTTCGGAGATAGCGAGCCAGACGGTAGGCATCCAGACTTTCCACCATTACACAGCCTTCGATATTGCGGCAGCACGCCCCGCATTGACGGCAGGAAAAGGTGAACTGGTCTTTGGGGCGGACTGATTGGATATCATTCATGATTTCTTCATTCATTTTGTTCCTCCATAAAAAGAGCCGTGACGGAATGGTATCCGCCACGGCCAAAACTTGTGGAATAGTCAGCGGGAGCCGGCTGTTCCAATCCATTTACAGCCCCTTCACGCACATGCGGCCAATCTCACAGGGAGCGGACTGACAGCCGCCAGCGGAAAAGGGGACATGGAGAGATGGTAGTGGGAGTTCTGCGTTTCAAAACGGACGCAATCCTCCGACTCCTCCAGAATTGCTACCACACGCGAAGTGTGGTAGATGTTTCCTCCGGCGTGCAGAAGCGCACCCCGCCCAACAGACAGTGGACGCAGCAGAGAACCATTCAAAACGATCTGTTTCTTTTCTTTCTTCATTCGGTTTGACCTCCAATCTTTTTGAAAATGTGGATGTAAGGGTATTTCTTATCTGTAATGGGTTCATCCATAGCAAATATCCAGCAGCACATCATGGACTTCAGCCAGCAACTCTTTAATGCGCCGCATAGGAACATTCTGGGTGCGGGCAATCTCACGGATGCCATAGCCGCCCTGTTTCAGATGCACAATATCCATTTGCTGCTTAGAGACTCTGCCGGCCAGCTCGTGGAGCAGAAGATCCATTTCCAACTGCTGCATGATTGGGTCATGGGCAGGAATGGTATCTTCTAAAGGCGCACCATCGGGATATAATCCGACATGAATACTGAGAACCTCCATATTGCGCTTGCGGCGCTCCTGGGTGCGGAAGTAATCATAGAGCCGGAATTTCATTTGTCGTGTGGCGATTGTGCTAAAAGAGAATTTTTGTGCAGATGGAGAGTTGAAGTAATCTTTTACTGCCTTTAAGTATGCGAAAACAACCACATCATAAAATTCATCTTCCGGCAGATGGTTTTCATTCAGGAACTTGTAGACCAGTCCGTGATGATCAGTGGCAAATGCCTGTTGTTCTTTGGTTAATGGTACTTCACATAACATTGTGTTTTCCTCCTTAAATAAAAAAAGAGGGATACCTCCGGTGTGTTAAACCGAAGGCATCCCTTTGTTCATGTGTCATGTGGCGCAGGCCACATCAGAATACTTATGCGGGCAGCTGCTCGCAGTCACCATTGATCTGGCTGACAGTATAGTGACCGTCTGCCGGCTCGTTGGTCATGGCGCCAGGCTCGATTACATAATCGCAGCCGGTGTCGCGCTGCTCCTCAGTGATCTCGGCACGCTGCTGGAGCAGGAGTTTGATCTGCTCCTTAAAACTGTTGGCGTAAGCCTGGATCTGAGCCAGCTCCTCGCCCTGGAAATCCTGCAGCAGTTTGAAGGTAGCAACACTGTAGTCATTGGTGCCGTTGTTCTCACGCTTGAGACCAATCTGCACGATACTGCCGTAAGTGGCGCGGCGGCGGAGCATAAAGGCCCGGTTCAGAAATTCCTTGAAGGGCTTGATGCTGGTAGGAGGCAGATTTACCTGCAGAGGCATGTACTCACCACTGCGAAGCAGGTAGAGCACACGCATATTTTTACAGGCTTTTCCTTTGCTGCCATCAGGTGCAGAACCAAAGCGGTTCATCACGCAGGCAGCACAGGCGCCTCCGGGAGTGCCGATGCCAACCTTGCCATCCACAGAAGAACAAAGCGGTGTGGTATCGTCGTCATATTCGCTACCAGCCGGCCAGTAGGCGCAGGTGGCGTGGTTATGCAGAATGACGCCTACCAGATTCTTTTCATAGTCGGGATTGTCCGGATCATCGGACGGCATCTCAAATTGGAGTGTGCCGCCGGCGGGAATCTTGACACGCTGAAAGCTCATCTGCAGACCATCGGCGTCCTCAGCCAGTTCCTCGGCGCTGAAATCGCCTTCGATCATAGTGGGGAGCATGAATTTTTCCTGTTTCATCAAATCGTTGTTCTGATTATACATAGTGGTTCCTCCTTAAAAATTGTGATGGTTGCAGATGGTCAGGCGGCCATCTGATTGATACGGTTCCACTGCTGTCGGGGCATGGACAGGATATTGTATCCGATCCCCTCCAGGGCAGTGGCGCGGTCATAGCTGTCCACATCCTGACTAAAGCGTGTTACGGCATTGGATAGCCCATAGAGGGTCAGATCTTTGCCTTCAATCAGACGCTGCAGAACGCCGGTGCTTTCTTCCTCGGTGATATTGAAATCCTTGCTTGCCAGACGGACAACGCCGGGAATATCAGTGGTATTCATCTGAACGGTTGTGGCTTCACGCATCATGCCAACTACCCGTGTAAACCGCGTTTCATCCACGGCAGCCATCACGGTATCTTTGATCTTCATGGCAAATGCGTGGTCATCAGCGGCCAATGTCTCCTGTGAGAACAGTTGGAAGTTTTCATCTGCCTCATTGACCCGGCCGATGTGAGTGCGGCGAGTCTGGGCATCGTTGACGACCATGCCGTTACTGCATACCAGCCGATAGACCAAAGGCTGGATGTTGACGGAACCCAGTCCAACTTCACTATTGCTGATGATAACGCCGGACTGTACGATGTCACCGGGTACAACTTCGGCTTCAAGCCGCTTGTTGACTACCTTGATGTACATACGGCTGTCCGTGATCTGGCAGCTTTCAAAATAGGCATCCTCCATTTGCTGAATGACAGGGAGGACGATCTCTGCAATGTCCAGATTGTCAATGCGGCGATAGCGGTTGCTCAAAAACGCCCGTACAGTGCCATCCAGAGTACGGACCATACGCTGGGTCGGTTCCCGCTGGAACCAGGAATTCACATTCTCCGCCAGCAGTTCCGGATAATCGGAAAGCATACGGTCATAGTAAGCAGCCGGAATCTTCAAATGTGTGCCGATCTGCCGGTGGGCGATCTGGTTGATCTCCAGTGGCTCCACCAGTGGGTCATCGTGGTCATCAAAGGTATGGAGATAAAGTTGAGAACCAAAAGGTTCTACTTGAAGCCGACGGGTATCAAGCAAATAGTCTTGCTTGAGTTTGGATTGGCGTTCAATCTGCTGTGCCATTTCCACGATGGTAAGTCCTGATTTCATTCGTCAAGTTCACTCCTTTCTCTGTGTTCCTTGGCATCAGAAGCATTACCAGGACACCTGAATGCCCTGGGCAGTGACTTCAGCAGCCAGACCATTGCTTTCCAGAACCTCTGCCAGACGGGGCCAGTAGACCTTCTGGGGAAAGTTGTTCAGATGCTCCTGAGAAACAGCATCTTCGCCCTGCTCAATGCAGATATCACCGTCTTCCCGAAGCGTCAGTTTGCTGTGTCCACGGGAATTAAGGTCGGAGATCAGTGCTTCCAGTACAGAGCGTCCCTGCGTTTCATACCAGATACGGGGATCAACAGGCTGCCTTTTCGGAGGTGTTGCATCATCCTCGTTTGTTTCTCCGCCGACCTTGGATAGCGGAACGATCTTGATCATATCGCATTTGATATTGGCGTTCTGATCCAGTGTCACATCGGCGTGATCAAACTCGTCAATGCCAAACACACGAATGCGGCCGGTACCGCCATTGCGGATCAGCTGCTCCGGCTGCTTTTCACACCACTCAAAGGTGGCTTGCGGATAAGCGGAGCGCAGATATGCCAGAATACGATGGTTGGTGTGGCGCACCAGAAGGTCATCGGAGTTGGTGCCGCCCAGGTCAGGGATCTCAAAACTTCTTGTTTGGATGCCTTCTGCATGGAGCTGTCTGGTGCGCTGTTGACGCTGGCGACGCCGTTGGGCCTGCTGCATATAGGGGAGAAGCAGGATCAAAACTACCCATAGTCCCCAGAGAGTGAAAACGCCCAGAAGCAGCCAAATCTGCCAGGGTCCGCGTACCAGAGCCATAATTGCGATGACTGCACCAATCAGGATCGTGATGCTGCCGCTCAAAAGTCCTCTGTCATTATTCATGTTTGATACCATCCTTTTTTCTGAATTTGTTGGAAAACAAAAAAAGAGGGACCGCACCAAGCTTTCAGTTTCATTCTGAAAAACTTGATACGGTCCCTCTTGGGCGCCGAAGTAAACTACTCCGGCAGGGATTCACGGTCACCGTCCAATACCTCTGTGGGAGGCGGTGCGGGTTCCGCAGTAATGTCCGGGTCATTCTCCTGTCTGTTCGCTGCGGCGGGCTGTTTGGGGAGGAAACCAAAGTCATTTAGACTGACCTTCAGCTTCTTTTCCAATTTACCGTCCTTCATGCGAACATCTACCAGCCGCTGTGAGCCGGCAAGCCAGATCATACTGCCTTTTTTGACCTTGAATTGCATGAGCCGGGTGACATCTGCATCCCAGGCCCATACCTGATAGAACTGCGTCCAGTTTTTGGTGCGTTCCATCAGATCAAAGCATACATAGCTTTGTTTGGACTGGCTTTCTTTGGGTACGAGGTCGTTCATGACGCGCCCGAACACAAAAATCTGTGCCATAACACTCCTTTCTGCCATTGGCATTATTATCTATATAAAAAAGTGCCAGCAGTTTTTCGACCCTAAAAGGGCGCAAAAAATCACTGACACTTGCATACAAACTTAACAGCGTGTGCAATGCAGGCTTTTGGCCTACGGTACAGATCAAAAAGACCTGTATTCCCAAATGGGATACGCACAAAAATCAATTACAGATACAGTATAGCACTGTATCTTGTGTCTGTCAAGATGTAAAACACTATATATAGATTTATAGCCAGCGACAAGTACGATATGTAGTAGTTGAAAAGGTCTTACTCTGTAAGATGGTTCATAACACGGTAGTAGTCATCCAATAGGTAGAATTGAGTCTTTGTTGGGGATGCCGTTTGATAGTCAAAGGTCAGACCGTATAGGCTGCCGATGCCATCTACTCCCAGGGGACCAAACCAGCAGGACATTGTATGGCCGTTGAAATACCATAGCTGCAGGTCATTATATTCCGATTCGGTAACGAGTCCTTTGCGTGCCAGCCGAAGGGCCTCATCTTCACTGATCAAAGGATGGGACAGAAAATGGCGGTAGAGATCATCGGACATACCAAGTGCCTGCTGGTAGGTAAGCGGGTTGGGATTGTTCAGCCACCAGCGGGTCAGCGCTTCAAAGTCATGGACGACTGGGTGGGGCGTAAGGCTGCGGAATTGTTTTAGAAAAGCGGTTACTGTTTCCGGAGCAGCTGGAGCCGGTACGGGTATTTCCTGCACATAGTTATTGAGAAAGGCAAACGCGATTTTCTCACCGGTTTTGTCCTCCAGCATCAGTCCGAAGCGTGACAAAGGAGCGAGCAGGAAATGCTCCAGCGCAAAGTTTTCTTCCAGAAAGCGATAGACTTTATATTGTTCGATGGTGTGGGGCTTATACATAGGAAACCCTCCTTTCCTTGATCTACCCAATAAATAGGGACAGAAGGAATGTATTCTGCAAAATATAAGGAAATCAGGCGTTGGTCATTGTGATTTGCAAAATGCCCTTTAAGAAAGCGAGGTGGCTCAAAACCACCTCGCATTTTTAGGATTCAGAGGACGGATCGGGATGCTCCTCCGGCTCGCTGATTGCTTCATAGCCCAAAAAGCTGTTCGTTGAAAGTGCTGCGTCCAGATAGTCATTTCCAACGACAGGCCGTGACCCTTTCTGAAAGTAAAATCGGTAGGGCTCGCCTATTTTAAGCAGGGCCGATTTACTGAGAAGCAGTGTGATCTCTATGCCATGGCTGTCTATCAGATGTACTTTGCGGTAGCGGCGGAGCATAGGTGTACTGATACCGGCGCAGATGCCTTCCACTACCTCGTAGTTCTTATGTGTTGCAGTCGCCCAGATCCCTCGACAGGATATAAGACAGGCGCAGAGTACGACAATCCCCAATGCCAGCAGGATATGATCTTTAGTCGCCACGCAGATGATGACGCTGATTCCCGCACTGGCGATTCCGGCCAGCAGAGTGAGCAGAAACTTTCGCTGCAATACAGTGGGAAAAAGAGTCCATTGTTTCATCATGCTCATACCCTCTCAAAGATAATCTGCTGCCGCAGATAAAGATTGGCAACGGCTAATGTTACCGGCTTGCTGCTCTGGCTGATTTTGACCATGCTTGCAATGTTGTCACTGGTGGTCGTTTCATCTCCGTAGAGGGAATCCAAAAGCGCACATTCATTGGGGAGACGGGAAATATTTTTATCTATGCACTTGATGATCTCTGCAGTGGAGAGCAGGGCTTGTCCGGCAAGGCGCATGACCAGAGCTTCGTATTTGGTGCGTTTATCTTTCTGGAACAGTTTCCGCGCAGCGGATACCGGAACATGTGCCAGCAGCGTCAGCTTGACAAAAGAGGCGAGCCGGAGGAAGAACGGTCCGCTGGTTGGGATAATGCTGAGCGAACCAAGCAGGTCATACAGAGCATCGTATTCTGTTTCACCGCTGCCGGATACCAGAAGACCGCGGGTAAGCAGTCGGTTTGTACAGTCTTCCCAAGAACGCTCGGTACAGTAACCGGATGCGGTGGCTAGCTTTTCGTATTCTTGTGCGATGTCATCCCAGCGCAGGATTCTCCAGTTGAGCATGCTCCAAATCACCATTTCCTGCATATCGACCATGTATTCCTGACCGCCTAACAGGATGATTGGACAACTGCGGTTGCAGCCGTTTGTCCTTCGTTCAAACCGGCCGACCGCAGTGTATAGGGTTTTGATTGCCATATTTCGATACCTCCTTTTTATACATATCCCTTACTGTTATTGATGCTGATTTTCAACAAATCAAAGCAGGCAGGTCAAAAAGTCAGGGTCGTTGCGAAGTTTTTCCAGTGAGCGGGAAATCCAGGCACCCACATGGGAAGGAGGGACTTGATAGAGGGCGGCGATGTCTGTAATGCGCATTCCCTGAACCTTCAGCGCCAGTGCTTCGATGCCAAGTCTGGCAACGCCCTGATAGTTCTGTTTGCTGGCTTCCAGCAGATCAAGGGTCTCCAGACGAGAAAGGTGGGAGTCAAAATGGTCATCCGGCTGGTCTACCTGCTCTCCATCTGCGGCCAGCTCGCCCTGTTCTCCGATGATCAGCCGACTGACGTGCCGCCCCTGACTACAGATTTTTCGGCAGTAGGAGAGGAGTCCATTTTTCACAACCTTTTTGGCGTAGGTTGAAAACTGCGCCTGTCCGGCATGGTAGGTAAAAGCGGCCTTGCAGAGCCACAGGCATCCTTCCTGAAACAGATCTCCATACTCCAGACCACAGATGCCGGGATTTACATGGATGTTGTTGACAATGACCCAGTGAACGATGGATAGGTTTTTTTCTACCAGTGTCTGCTGGTCTTTGGTAAGCTTAAAGTTTTGCTTCATCAGGCTTCACCTCCGTTCAGGCAGCACGCCCGGATGTGTACGCCGGAGCCTGCTGACAGAGGGAAATGACTTGCTCGCACATATATTCGGAAAACTGGCCGATGTGGGTCTGGTGTGCATCCAGCCCCAGTTTGGCTTGCAGCCAGATATAGACCTCCCATTTTTCCATATGGCAGTCCTGCTGCAGTTTTTTTAGGGCACGATGGGCCAGAATGCGTTTGTGGCGCAGATCGCCATTCGCCAGTGTTCCCATGGGGAGCAATGTGCGCTCATGGGCACTGACATAGGCATTGCAGGCCGGCCATCTGTCGCAGACATACAGGAATTTTCCTCTGGTCTGTGGAGTAGATCCATACACAAGGCTTGCAGGCCGAAGAGAAGCGTGAGCATGACAATAAGGACATTTGATTTGCTTTTGTTTCAATAAAATCACCTCCATTACGCGCCGATGACGGCGGCATTGCGTCTTAACAGGCAGAATCATCCGAAGTAGGTATCCCGGTCTGGGCATAGCTGTAAAAACGGACATACATGGTCCGAAGAGGTATGCCATTCCAGAAACTTGGTATAAGCAGTCCGGAACGAGCGGCACTCCAGAATTGCAGAGCATTCTTCGGGGTCCACTGCTTCCCCACTCAGCTTCCGCACTGTCTGGACGGACAGAAAGATCGGCTGACAGCCTGCGTCTGCTGCCATCAGGAACCCCTCACAGGATGCCTGCCGGATCATTGGACAAAGTGAACCGCTGCAGCGGATGAACAGGGCGTTACGCCAGTTACCCCGGACTGCCTGCAGAAAGGAATAGAACTGACACGGTTTTTGATTCATGCTTTCACCTCCGTTATTCGTTATCTGCAAATAAAAAAGGGGGCCAGCTGCAGAAGTTCTGCAAACTGGCCCCTGATTTGGTGCTTAGGAGAACAGACTTTCAATCTCCTCAGTGATGCGGGGGATGACCGTATCGTTGAAGATGAGGGTCAGAGCCGCCAGGAGCAGCGCACCCAAAACTACGGCGATAATGATCTTGACGGCGTCCGAAATGTAAAAATCGCCGCGCTGATTGGACAATGCCATACGGCCGCGGTTGAGCAGATAGTTGGCTTTGGTATAGATACGGGTCGTGAATTTTCTCATGGGTAACCTCCTGTTATATGTTTGATGATTGAGTGGATAGGTATATCAAGTCCACCGTCTGTTAAGCGCGGCGGATAGGCTTGATCAGATTGTTTTTGTTGGAACGGGGCCGGTTCGGATATGCTTTAGGCCGCTGGAACAGCAAGCAACGAAAGCGGCGTTTTTTGGTGCCGGTATCATTCGGCGGATAAAATTTCTTTTTGGGCATAGGCATTCTCCTGTAAAAAATGAAGCCGGGCTGATGAAACAGTCCGGCTCAGTTCAGATGAAAAGAAATGATGTGCCTGCCGCTATGGAAAATCGCTTGGGTACAAACGCTCACCTCCCTGTGTATCTGTCTTCCATATGAGGAGCAGGTATGAAAACGCTTGGAAGTACCGTGGCGGATGCCGATTAGCCAAAGAACGCCCCGAGCGAACTCATAACCTCGGTACAGAGCACCACCAGGTAGATGATCATAATACAAATCAGCATCATCATAGAGTAACGCTGGATCTTTTTGGGACGTTTGGCAGCTTCCTTTTTCAGATTGTTCTGCTCGATCTGACGCATATCGAAGGTAATCATTTTGAAGTACATCCGCTGGTCATCACCGCGCAGGACACCAATCAGGCCACGGATCACATCGGATAGCATGGGGCTGCCAATGCGGGTTTCAAATCGAATGAGGGCATTTTCATAGTTGCCGGTCTTCATATCAGCAATGGTCTGATCCAGTTCGGCGCCGAAGTCTTTCCCAGCTACACGGCGGTAGGAAGTCAGAATTTTAAGTACATCCCTGTCATTTTCAAGGCTCTGGCCGACGGTCAAAGCAAATCGGGGAATCTCGCCCTCGATCAGCTTGCGGCGCTTTTTAACAAAATCAAAGGCTGCATAGTAGGTTGAAAACCACAGTGCCACCGCAAGGCCAATCAAAATAGGCACCAGCAGCGGAATAAGAAATGCCATGGGGATGGCACACAGGCCAACTGCCCCTGCAGTTACCCAGGCTCTGGCTATATAGACCTCTGGGGTAAGCTGCAGACCTGCAATGTCCAGAGCGCGCTGCACCTTATTGCGCTTGAGCCGGTCCAGCCGCAAATAAGGGGCGATCCAACCGGCGATTTTTGTCACATAGACATCAAGCAGCTTTTCGTTTTTGGTGCCCTGCTGTTTGCGGGAGAGCATCATCATTTGTGAGGTCTTCTTGGTCGGGATGTCCACAAAGGCGCAGGTCAGGTTGTAGACAGCGAGACCGAAGAAGATGATGGCGATGAGCGCCAGAAAGGTCATACGCTATCACCTCCATATTCGATGGGCTTGCTCAGCTTCATGATCTGGGTCAGCGCAAATAGGATGATGGCTGCGCAGATCGCCAGTGCAATTTTGCCCGGTGTGGTGAAGATAAGGGTGTGGAACCAATCCTCATTCAAGAAATAGAGCAGCGGCACATTGGCGATAACCAGAAATATCATGGTGATGGCTTCACGCCGCGGTCCTTGCATCATTGCCTCCAGTTCCGACTGCACCACACGCACATCGGAGAATTTCTGATTGATGGTAGGCAGGGTATTTTTCATGCTACGGTCGGACTGGCACTGGATGAGGGTGCCGCACCATTCATGGAAGACCCGGTTGGGTATCTTCATCTTCAGGCTGTTGATAGCGCTGGTGATGTTGGCATTGATCAATTCCGCTTCATAAACGAAGGCTTCAAAGTTGGCTTTTACCGGCTCATTGATATAGGGCAGGTTTTCCTTGACAGAACGGATCAGATCCTCGGTACGCAGGTAGGAAGTCGTGATGATGGAAATAGCGGTTTCTAGTTCTTCATTCAGGTGCTTTTTATAGCTGGCGGCAGTGCTGCGCAGAAACCAGATCGGTATAAGGGAAAAACCGATACCCAGAATAGGCACCATGTACACATTCCCAATCAAAAGAGCCAGAACAGCCCCCACAGCGAACAGGATCAGGGACAGTCGTTTTATTGCCTCATAACGGTCCGCCCGTCCGGTGCCCTTCAAGATCTGTTTCAGTTCGTAATCCTGATTAAAAAAGCCCTTGGCTGGCGTGCCCAGAAGAACATTCAGTTCATCCGACAAGGTGGCGGATTTTCGCTGGGAGCGGAAGAGGGCGTCAATAAAATCACCCGGCTTCACACCAAACAGAGCCAAAAGCCCAGCACTGAGCAGGATAAAACAGATAAGATAGATCCATTGCAATTAACCCACCTCCTTTGGCGGCTCCATGAATTCTTCCAATTCCTTGTTGGAAATGCCATTGTCCAACAGCCTTTTCTTCAAGGAATCGGAGATCAAGCCAATTTTTTTATGGTGCCCTACCACATGGGTTTCACCACGGTTATCAGTTACATTGTCCTCCACTTCATATTTGTATAGGGAATGGGCGATCAGCCGCCCGTCCTGGTAGTCCTCGCCCTCGATGATTTCCATGATCTTACGAGAACGGTCCTCCAGCTGCTTGGTAAAGACGATGATGGGATACGCCTCTACCATGATCTGCATGAGGATGGAGTCGTCCATGTTGTACTTGCGTTTGGCAAGGGTCATCATCCTGCGGTAAGTACTGTTGCAGGAGTTGGAGTGGATGGTGGTACATACAGTATGGCCGGTACGGGAACTTTCGGCTGCGGACAGGCTTTCTGCTGCTGACCGCATTTCACCCACGCCGATGACATCCGGATGCTTACGCAGCACCCGCTCCAGAAGAAAATCCTGATTGATGTTCAACGCAGGGTTCTCGCTGGGGCGGGTCAGCAGATGTACTACGGAATTAAGGATATTGCCCTGCGCATCCCGCTTGACCAGATCAAATTCGCGGCTGCCTTCTTCAATGGTAATAAGGCGCCGGTTATTGGGCACATTGGACAGCAGCCAGGCCATGATCGTGGTCTTGCCGGAGCCGGTGGAGCCGGCAATGCAGACAGACACCCCATATCGAATACAGGCAGTCAGAAAGTGAAGCATTTCAGCGGTGGCACTGCCGGAGTTCAGCAGTTTTTCTTCACTGACGGTCTGCTGGTTGACAATACGGATGGAGGCATTGACGCCTACATCTGCATCCACAATGGGAGTTTTGTCCACTGAAATACGGATGTTTTTGTCCAGAAATCCCACAATGCTGGGCATAGTATCATCAATGACCATGCCGCAGGCGTTGAGCATTCGGCGGATCACATCGATGGCGTGCTGGGGCGAACTGAATTTATCAGGGATCTTGATACTGCGCCCACTGGATTCGATCACTTCAATGTCGTTGTAGGCGTTGATGTTGACCTCCTCAACACCGGGCTTATAGATCCATTTCTTCAAAAAGGAGTAGCCGGCCATGTCCTCATAGAGCTTGGAACACAGTTCTTTTGTAGAGAGCCCGTCAAGGGCATATTTGCGTTTGACAATGTAGTGTTCCATCAGTTCTTTCAGCAGGCTTGTGGCACGCTCTGCATTGCCTTCCCCAGCTTCGGCAATGGTGGAGGCATGGTTTTCGGCAAAATACCGCTGTACATCCTCCAGTACCTGGTCATAGGTCAGCTCCTGATTGGCGGCTGGTGTGAAGAATATATCATTCAAATTACTCATCGGCATCCTCCTCACATTCATACGCCGCATCCTCCTCTGACTGCTCGGCCAGTTCCATTTGCTCCAGAATTTCCAGTACCTTGTTCAGTGAAGCAGTGTATTTGGGGTTACAGTAGGTGATAGCCTTGAACATACCGCCTTCGGTAGCACAGCGGTCGATCTCCTTACTGTAGGGAAGCAGGCCGTCAAACCCGCCAATGATATAGCCCATTTCATCCAAGGCGTGGAAGGGACGGGCCAGACCGGCGAATGTCATATGCTCAGAAAACCGGAAGCGCTCGTCCACAAGCAGAGGTTGATGGGCTTTCAGGTAGTTGATGCCCTTTAGGTCCGGGGTGAGGATACGGATGACCACATCGCCAGCTTCAATAGCGGCGGGAGTGAACACATTGGTCATGCTGGTGCTGCAGTCCAGAATGACGAAATCTACCAGTTTGGCGGCAGCATGAATGAGCTGCAGCACCATGGTATATTTGACCTCTGGGTAGCTCAGCGGGTTTTCTCCTGCCGCATAGCCCATCATCCCAATGAAGGGATAGTTTTTCAGCACTGTCACATGACTGGCAACCAGAGATGTATCGATCTCCACACTGCTCAAAACCTGGCCGATAGAGGTATTGGTCTGGATGATCTGCTCCGGCAGCCAGACCGGCAGCATAGGGACATTCATATCGGCATTGATAATGATGGCTTTCCGCTTGTCCCGGGTCAGGGCTTTGGCCAGAATACAGCAGAACATGGATTTGCCGCTGCCGGGGCTTCCCCAGACGGTGATAACTTTACCCATAACGAAGATCCTCCTTCCTTGATTTGATTATTCTGCCGAGGGTGCAGTTTCATTAGTAGATTGTGCAGACTCTGCAGTTTCCGTTTCCTGGGGTTCACTTTCAACATCAGAATTTTTCGCATCTGCCGCTTCTTCCTCAATCAAAGTTTCGGGGAAGTAGATTTCCTGCAGAGTCTTATCCTGCTCGGCAAGCAGCTCATCTGCCAGTTTGTCATTGTTGCGGGAGATAAGGGCCACATGAGCTACGCCGTCATTTTCAAGACCGGTAATGATCTTCGCCTGTTCAGGGCTTGCCAGCACAGTGATGGTGGCTGACTGCTGCTTTTCTTCATCCTCCGTGGGCTCCTTGGCATTATCCACATTGATGCCGTCTGAGTCTGTGACGGACAATACTTTGACAAAACGCAGTTCCGGTACTTCGGCCGCCGTATCAAGAAAGTGGTAAATACGGATGATGTCACCGGGCTGAAGCTTGTCAGAGAGGCCGGAAGCAAGTGTTTTAACGGTCAGCGAGATAGCAACCTTACCGGAAGGGATGCTGTTGAGCGCCACATCGGACGAAACCGGTACAGAACTGATCTTGCTGGTAAGGATATAGTCACCCACAGCCAAGTCGGCGGTAGCGTAGAGACCATTTACATCGGAGAGCTGATGGGCGATGTTGGAGGGGAGGTTATAGCCGCCTACCTCAACCACCTCGGCATTTTCTGACGAGATTTGCTCGCCTTTCAATACCGGCTGGGTGATACGGACGATTTCCTCTTTTCCATTGGTCTGACGGGCGATGGTTGGAAGTGCCACAAAGGCGATAACTGCCGCCAACAGCAGAGAGAGGATACCGAAGATGAATCGGTTATTCAGTTTCATAAGCGTTGTCTCCTATCTTAAAAATAGTTGGGCCAGGGTCGCTGTACAGCAGCCACAGGCGAGAAATGGCAGGAACGGGATAGCAAGGGGCTGCCCGGTTCGATAAAGCCGCCTGAGAAGAAAGATTACAGGCATTGCGGTAACAGCGGCAGTCAGAAAGACCAGCGCCATGCCGGAAGGGCCATAGACCAGCCCTAATATCCCGCAGAACTTGATATCCCCGCCGCCAAGACCGGTGCCGTTTGTTGCCAGTGCAGCTGCCAATGGAATACAAAAGCCGAGCAGGGCGCCTACCAGGGCATGGGTAGCGACCGGCCAGAGGAAGAGCGGCGGGAGCCCATGATTTAACAGGAAATACCCCTGCAGGACCGGCGCCAGGGTAGCTAAGGGGATAAAAAAGACGAGTGCCCGGTCAGGCACCCGTCTGTAAAGCACATCGTAGACAGCAAAGCCGGCCACCACAAAAAATATGGTAAGCAGGAAAGCTGTCCAGAGGTTATTCTCGATTGGTATACCAGTCATCATAAAGGCTCCCTTGGATTGAAACATAGTCATTTAGGTTGATGGATAACATGCCGTCAGGAGTCCAGGTATCCCACACCTGTGTATAGATGGTGTAGTCGGTGGCATCGGGGAACCACAGCGGTGTGAAATGCACTGTCCGGTCATAGGTGGAAAACTCGTTGGGCTTGAAGATGAATTTTGCACTTTGGCCGCCGGAACGCTGCAGAAGCCGCAGATAGGTCTGATACTGGAACTCAGGAAATACGGAAAAAGCAGTTTGGGGATAAGTAATGTGGCTGGTCGGGGCATCTGTGGACAGCGTTGCCCGCACTTCGGTTTTAACGCCGTACCCGCTTTTCATCGTCTTGCCGGATGCTGTGGGTACAATATCGTCTGGCATTAGGGACATCTCGCCGCTGATGGAAGCGGAGTAGCCCGTATATTCGTATTCCCAATATCCTTCATCCACCCAGTGCCCGCCATCTTCACCGTGGTCGCACCATACCCATACAGGCACCCAGTAGCAGCTCCAGACGCCCCAGTTGGCAGTGAGCTTCTGCGTTTCACTGGGGAGGGGCGGCACAGAGTAGCCGGGATTCGTGTCGGTTGCCACAGGGTCAGGTGGAATGTGCTCATTCAGATCCACGATTTTTGCGACAAAGGTATCCTGAGCGGTATAGGCGCCGCTGACAGATACTGTAATGGTCACGGTCTGTGGGGTGGAGGGGGTATGCCATTTGACCCAGACTACCTGACTGTCACCGGCTGGGATCACTATATCATTGACCCGGTAGGTGGTGCCGAGAATATGGAAGGTAACCGATGCCGGATTATCCGGCGTCAGATCCTGATCTGTCCGCAGTGTGACGGCGGTGATCACATCCGCATCTACTCGGTATTCGACATCAGGGGCCTCAATTTCTCCTTCCGGCGGAGCTTCATCAAACCAGACGATACCAACGCCAAGGGTGCTGATGATGTCGGAATTGTTCTGCTTTCCAGTGGTGCTGCCTGTCCAGGCGGAGATGCCAAGGTCGCTGAATTCCAGGAACATTGACAGCGGCAGGTTTTTATGGGTAAGTGAGGTCATGGTTTTTCGCAGATTGCCGCCGGACATCTGATCATACAAGCCGGCTTCAGTAGCTGTCATGCAGTAATACTGGCCGTTGTGCGTGAAATAGGCAATGGGCTCGATCAGCAGCTTGTACTCGCCGGCAATCATCCGCGCATAATCGACTCCGGCTGCCTGAGCGACCATCATGCACGCATATTCAGAACAGAAATACCGTTTGATGGCTTCGATGTTGCTCTGCCCCTTGCTGCTGACGATTGTGGGCATAGATTGTGCAGGTCTGATGCAGGAATAGGCAACGCCGGACTGGAGGGAGAGGCCGGTGCCGCCCAGGTATTGCAGTTTGTTGACTTTGCCAAAATGGAGAAGACTGGTCTTCTGCGTCCGGTTTGAAAAGTCCAGCGGAGAAGATACGGCAGTTCCGCTGGATGCGTCAACAACAGTAATGCGGACGCCATCATTGCCTGAATTCCAGAAGTTGCTGCTTGTGCCGTGACCCATGCTGCCACCGCCGCCATCTATGTTTCCGTTTCCGCCCGTTGCAAAGGCAGAGGAGGGGAATAGACAGAAAACAAAGGCAAAGCAGCATAGGAAGGCGAGAAGTCGTTTCAAATACATCACGCTCCATTCCTTTTGAAAATAAGAAGGCCGCCACAATCCTGTGACGGCCAAGTAGTGCCATATTCAGTTGTAGTAAATCAGCCCATATTGCCGACCTGTTTATTCAGATCGCCATCGCTGTCACCGGTGGACTGCTGTACATCTCCGGGAACAACCCAGCCAAACACCGGATCGTATACAGCTCCATTTCCGTTGCTGGAGCCTGGAGCCGGTTCATTGCTGGGCGGCGTTTGCTCGGCAGGCGGGGCAGTGACTTCCGGAACTGATGGGTCGGGATTGACAGCATGCTCCTGACCAGGATCTTTGATTTCGGTTTTACCTTCCGGTACCGGAGGAGGCGTGTCTTCAGGCTTTTCGGTATCGGTAAAGTCGATCACAACCTCATCCTCCGTTTGGGAGGTTACTTTAGGATATTCCTCTTCGGCGTCTGTGGACTGGCCGGGGGCATAAGCATCTGCTCCATTATCACCATCTGTCTGCGTGCCGCCATCTGACCAAT
>NZ_CALADU010000275.1 GCF_937890665.1 uncultured Subdoligranulum sp. | reverse complement strand
AAACCTTAATGTCTCAATAATGTGAGGTACATATGAAAACTTATAACGCCCTTACCGGTGAAGAAATTGAGAATCCCGATCTGGAGGCTGGCTACACCTATCCCGGCAAAAGATATATCGGGACGCAAAAAGTTGTACTGGAAGGCTCCGTGGCTCGCTATCCTCCGGACGGGCTGCGCCATGAGGAGTCTGTATACGAGGATTGCCTTTTTTGGCGCCCGAAGGAGGATGAGCCGAGCACGGATCCGGATGTGCCGGATGCGGATGTTGCTACATGGAACGAGCTGGCGGCAGCTTACAACGAGGGGGTGGGCATGGCATGAGCATGGATGCTAAGACATTGGTGCTGGATGTGCTGCGCAGTCTGGGCCAGCGTGAGGCTACCGAGCTGCGCGAGAGCGCGGCGGAGATGGACGGCACGGCCATCATCGCCATGGAGCGGGCGGTGCCCGCATGGGACAAGCAGCAGGATTATACCGGTTGGCCTGTGGGCGCGCCGGTGGCCGACGGTGGGCAGGTATGGACACTGATTCTGCCACACCGTGCCGCAGACTACGAGGGTCGCCCCAGCACGCTGCGGGCGCTGTGGGGCCTATGCCATACCAAAGACCCCACAAAGGCAAAACCGTGGGTTGCTCCCGAAGGGCAGAGTGGCATGTACATGACAGGCGAATGCTACCTTGCCGAAGATGGCAAGATATACCGCTGTAAACAGGATGACTGTGTATGGGATGCCGCTGGACTGCCCAGCGCATGGGAAGAAGTTGAACTGGAGGTTTGAAAATGTTTGATGCGATTGATGTGAGCAAATGGCAGGGAACTGTCGACTGGGCTGCCGTCAAAAACGCCGGGGTCGGCCACGCTATGCTGCGGGCGGGCTACGGCAACAGTGTCCGGCAGACGGACCCCCAGTTCAAGCGCAACGTAGCGGGCTGCGAACTCCACGGTGTGCAGTGGGGCGCCTACTGGTACAGCTATGCTACCAGCCCCACGCAGGCCCGTCAGGAGGCACGCTGCTGCCTGCAAGTGATTCAGGGACTGAAGCCCGGCATGCCCGTAGCATATGACATCGAGTATGAGCCGGGCATCTTGGCACTGGACAATGCTACCCGTACGGAGATGGTCAAAGCCTTCCTGAGCGAGGTGGAGGCCGCCGGCTATTACGGCATCCTCTACGCCAGTACCAATTTCATCCAGACAAAACTCAACTGGAGAGAACTGGCCTATTACGATGTCTGGGCCGCCCAGTACGGCAGCGCCTGCACCTGTCCGCTGCCCTACGGCATCTGGCAGTACAGTAGCCAGAACCCGCTGGGTATCCCGGGATACGGCAACAGTCTGGACTGCAACCGAGTCTACAAGGACTATCCTGCCATCGTGCAGGCGGCGGGCCTCAACGGGTTCACGGCACCGGACCCCGACCCGGCACCGGACATGAGCACTTGCAAGCAGCTGCTGACCATCGGGCCTGTCACTATGGGCGATGCCCTCAATCTGCAGGCACTCTGTGAAAGCCTCGGGCTGACCAAACAGGAACTGTACCACAGCGATTGGGGCGACGCGGACAAGCTCACCCAGACGCTCACCATCGGACCGGTGTCCAGCGGTGACGCATGGTACATCATGCGCCGCTGCGACCAGCTTGGGCTGTGCGCGCAGGAGCTTTACCACAGCAAATATGTGTAAGGAGTACATACATGGACAGCAACAACATTTTTCTGACTATCAAAGCGGCCTTTGTGGCCATTACCGTTTTTCTTGGATCTGAGATGGGATGGCTGGGCAAAGTCATCTTTGTCTGGCTTATCTGCATGGTCATCGACTGGGCGAGCGGATCCGCGGCCGCTGCAGCGCATGGCCAGTGGTCCAGCGCCACAGCCCGGGCAGGAATCTGGCACAAGGTCGGCATGATTCTGGTGGTTGCCGTGGCCGGCATGACCGATTTTATTCTGGGTGTGGCCGTGGAGCATATCCCCGGTCTGGGCGTTCAGTACTCCGTGCTGGTGCTGCCGGTTATTCTGGTCTGGTACATTTTCACTGAGCTGGGATCCATCGCCGAGAATGCCACCGAGATGGGCGCGCCGGTGCCCACTTGGATTACCAAGATGCTGGCCGCCGGAAAGAAAATGGCTGAGAATCAGATTGATCTGTCGGACGATACCGACGTCACTCCTAAAGAATAATAACAATCCCCCAACTTGTAAGTAGATCTTACAAGCTGGGGGGATTTTTCTTATATATGGAAATTTTGACCCATCAAAAAGTTTCGCCACCTGTTTTTTCATACAGGCTTACGTACAGGTTTACGAGGCTTAGCACGGCTTTTTAGGTGGTGAAAATGTTGCATAGCAAAAAGAAGAAAGCGCCTCGAATCAACGAATCATCGTTAAATTCAAGGCGTTTTTGGAGCGGGATACGAGTCTCGAACTCGCCACCTACTGCTTGGGAAGCAGTCACTCTACCGGATGAGCTAATCCCGCATGACTAGTTTATTTTACCGCAAAGGTTCTTCTTTGTCAATCCCGTTTTTCCGTTTTCTCTTGTCGAAGCAAAGCAGATGTTATATAATACAATCATTGATAAATGAAGGTTTGCCCCCTTACAAAGGAGGTCTGTATGAAGTCCTTTCTCCGGATTTTTGCTGCAATTCTTTTCTTTACCGAAACATTTCTCTTTTTTGGCGGAGCGCTATTGTTTGATTTTCGCGCAAACTTGTACGGCGCGGGGGCCGCATGCGCCTTCTTCTTGGCATTGCTAGCCTTTGCGTTTTTGCGCGCTTTTGAAAGGATCGAAGCGTTGGAGAAACGAATTTCCGACCTAGAAGCGGCAACTTCCCGCACCACCGATTTCTCGCAGAAGGAGCAATAAGTATGCTGGATGCTTTTCCGATTTATCACTGGTTTCACAACGGCAACCCCTATTCCGGAGCCGAAGGCGGGATGCGTTATGTGATTACGCCCGGCAAAAAAGCGGACCCTAACGATGAAAGTGGCAAAAAGAAGATTGAATATCTTACCGCTTCCACATGGCCCGGCCCGTGGAGTATTGAGCATACTGCAGAAGAAAAAATTCAAACGCAGGAATTTGAAGGCAACCAACAGGGGTTGGATGCCGCCGTTGCTTGGCTGCACACGCAATACGAGACCACACCGGAACGCTGGGAGAATATCCCTTCCATTTTGGATTGCGAGCCAGATCGATAACGTCCCTTGTTTGTTGACAAAAGCGCGGTCACCGTCCTCTCGGTGACCGCGCTTTTTTGTTTTTTGTTCTAATCGCACACAATTAATAACGGGCGTAAAGAAAACCTCCGCCGCCCAAGAACTGTCCCATAAATAGAAAGGAAAAGACCATCCCTTCATAGACAATCCACCGAAGCGGTTTTGGGGCCGCCGCCAAATGATCCAACAAACGCACACCACGCTCCCGCAGAAGGTCCGAAGCAATGAGGATCGCAACCCCCACAAAGAGCAGTATCTGGTCCTGTCGGGTAGAAAGCCCCAACTCCCAGTAGTTGCTGAGTGCCGCATGCCCGCCATTATGAAGAATCCCCGAAAAATATTGCAGGGCATTGGATATACTGGAAGCGCGGAAAATGGTAAATGTAATGACAAAAATGGAAAACGTTCCGGCAACGCCGACCAATCTAGCTCGCCCTTTGGTAATAGCATGACGCCATGGCAGATGGTTTTCCAACGCTTGCAGCACGCCGTGCAGAAAGCCCCACAAAAGATAGGTCAAACCCGCCCCATGCCAAAGGCCGCTGACCAAAAACGTCAAAATCAGATTGCCGTCCCGCCTAGCTTGACCGCATCGGCTGCCGCCCAAAGGGATATAAACATAGTCCTTCAACCACCGGGACAAACTCATATGCCAACGGGACCAAAGCTCTTTAACCGTCGCGGAAAGGAACGGCTGACGGAAGTTTTCCGGCAGCGAGAGCCCCAGTGCCTGCCCTACTCCCAGCACAATATCGGTGTAGCCGGAAAAGTCGGCATAGAGCTGAAAGGAATACAAAATGGTGGCCATCAAAAGTTGCGTGCGGTCAAAAGACGTCGGGTCGGCAAACGCCGCAGCCACAACTACCGCCGCACGGTCCGCCACCGCCACTTTTTTGAAATACCCCCACCAGCACCGCATGGCGCCTCGCCAAACGCGCTGCGAATCCCACTGGGTAGGCGCATCCAGTTGCGGCATCCATTCACCATAGCGGTTAAAGGGTCCCTGCGTGATGGACAGAAAGCACGATGCATAGCATACCACCCGCGCCCAACTGCATTGGGGCAAAATAGTTTTCCGGCGCACATCCACTAGATAGCTGACCAATTCCAAACTGAAATAGCCAAGACCCAAGGGCTGCAATATAGCCGGCTGCCATAGCCGCAGCCCCACCATCTGTTGCAGCCCGCCGGCAGCCGCCACATAGTATTTGAGCAGCAAAAGCGGTGCCAGCGCCGACAGTAGCCCCACTACAAAAGCCGCTGTTTTGTGGGGAGCCTGCTTTGCACACGCCCATACGAGCAGAGAACTAACCAGCAGAACCACCAAGCCCTGCCAGTCCAAAGAAAGATAAAACACCACGTTGGCCGCCAGCATCAACTGCCAGCGGCGGGCCGGCTTACAGCGATACCAAAGCCCCACCAACAAAGCCGCAAATACAACAAACCCCGGCGAAGTAACCGCCAGCATGGCAGGACCTCCTTTTAATAGAAAAATCTTTGCGCATCTGCCATAAAAATGGTATTGTCTGCCCAATCCGTCAGTTTTTCCTCTACGGTATCGCAGAACAGTTGGGTTGTATCCTCCCCTGCCGCATCACGAGCAATCACTTCACTGAGTAAGGCTGTAAATTTTTCTGCGCCAACCCCATTGAGGTGGTGCGCATCAGAAAAATCACCGCCGCCAAGATCCATCGCCTTGCGGTCCCGATAAAGAGAGAAATCCCAATACACCGTGTTGTACTGGGCAGCAAACGCCTGCACCGCGTCCACATAGGATTGATAGTTTTCCGTGTAATATAGGTAAGCACTGGGCAGCGGCGCAGTGAACAAGACCAGCCGAATCTCATTTTCCTGACAAAAATCCGCAATGCGGGTCAGATATTCCCATCCAAAGTCCGAAAGCGGTTGTTCCGGATCCACATTCAAGAGTGTAGCGAACCCGTCCTGTGCGGTACCTTCCGTATACACAAACCCGTTGCCGCGGTACGCTTCCCCGTCTTCGGGATAGGTCACATACTGATAATTTCCCAGCTCATATCCATCGGTCAATTTAGCACGCCACAAAGAGGGCAAGGTTTCCGGCTGTGCCACACCGTGCCGTGCGGGAAGGATGAGGTCCGCAAAGCCGGCCAGTCCTCCCATCTCCCACAAGTATTCATACCGATAGGGAGAATCCCAACGCATAAAATCGGTCAAGAGATAACAGGCCATCGGCACATCGCTGGAGGCGCTTTGATTGTAGCCGGTGTAGAACATCTCCAGATACACTGTCTTGAGCGGATTTTGTGCCGCAGCTTCTTGCAGCATGGTATAAGACCCGTCCGGCAGTTGCTGCGAGGACCCTGCATTGAAGCTATGGGTTCCCAGCGCTTCATCTACCACCGACGGTTCCACACTGCGGTAACAGTGGGACGACCCGAGAAACAGCGTGTCGATCTGCCCCGCTTGCGCATACATTTCTTGCAGCATAACGCGGGAATAGGAGTGTACATCATCCACCAGCAAAAAGTCCACCGCAGCAAACAAAGCTGCTGTCAGCAGCAAAAACAAAGCCACGGCCCCACATTTTCGCAGGGCGGTTCTTTTCATAGCCTCTCCTTTCGGTCAGCGTTCGATCTTCATGTGCGGGTGACGCGGTGTATAGGCAGCAACATCCAGTTTCCACGTGGTATTTCCCTGCTCGTCCTCGTCAATTTTTGCAAAGCCAAAAGAGCCATAAAACTCCCGCACCATGCCATTTTTCGCAGTGGGATAATAATATCCGTACACCGTTTTTATGCCACGGGCTGCCGCTTCTTCCATAACGGTGTCCATCATGGCGTCTTCCATACCGCGTTTCAACACACGGCAGCTCATCAGCCACAGACGAAGATGCAATTCGTCTTCGTTCTGCTCGCCGCAGACAACCGTAACAATGCCGTTATCTCCAAACTTGTCGGTCAGCTTGCCGCACAGGCAAAGACGCCGTTCATCCTGCGCCATCCCACGAATATCATCCTCGGAACAGCGCAGCGTAGTTAAATTGAATTGATTGGACTTGTTGGTAAGCTGTGCGATCCGTTGGATGTACAGCGAATCAAACCCATGGATTGCCGCCGTCATCTCCAAGCTGTCCAGATAGGCACCGTAGTCGCTGAATGCCGCCTGCGCCGCCGCACGCTGCGCATTTTGATGGTACAACTCTGTCTTTTTTAGATCCTCTTGCGACAAGGTCGTGACCTCAAAATAGCCGCCGTGATCCAAAGTCTTGATATAGTTTTCTGCACCGTCCAAGGTCGGCGTGGCCACACCGGGCACCTGCGCGGCAACAATCGCGCGTTCTGCCGGGTTATCGTCGGCAAAAACAAAGCTATCCGCCCCCAAACTGAGTTCGGCAGCAATGGCTTTTAGGTTTTGGTCTTTCGGTTCCCAGTTGGCCTTAATGGCTACAAAATCCTCTGGGCGCAGCACACCGTCGGGGTGGTTCAAACCCGCCAGTGCATTGGCTTCCTCATTTTTGGAATCCACCGCCAGAATCACGCCGATACTTTTCAGCGCCTTGCAGTAGCTTTGGAACTCGGCATAGACCTGTCCTTCCGGCACCTCCGGTCCAATGGCCAATCCATCTACGCCGTCGTCCCCGACGATACCGCCCCACAACGTGTTATCCAAATCCAAAACCAGCGCCTTTTTGTTGCGGCCATACAGCGACTTGATGATATTGGCTACACTGTTCGCCAACGACGGAATAGCATCCAAACACATGGCGTATTTGTACATATGCCAATAGAAGGCATCACCCCATGCAGTCAAACCATAGTCTGCCGAAAGGTAGTCGATGTCATTGATATAGAAATGCTCGTGGGTTGCCGCATAGGCATAAAACTTCTGGTTTAGGCGGCTGATGAAGTTGGACCGACCGTGGACATCCCAGATATCCCGGTTGCCCATCAAGCGATAGTTGGGGCGGTCAAAGTTATTCTGGATTACCGGGCAGGCAAATTTTTGTTCCAGCGCCTGCCACATTGTTTCAAAATGCGTATATTGCGCTTCCAACATCGCGTCAATTTGCTCTGCCGTATCTGCTGTGGTGGGCAGCTCCGTCAGATTCCGCCACGTGGTGTGAATGTAAATCACATCCGGAGCAAAGGCATCCAATTCCGGCGTGCCGAACATGGCGTCCTGCCAATATTGAGCGTACTCGCTTTGATAAAACTCCGCTTCAATACCGTA
Organism: uncultured Subdoligranulum sp.; assembly: GCF_937890665.1. The sequence goes on along the minus strand of NZ_CALADU010000275.1, from coordinate 17,109 downwards.
TTGCAGCAAAAATAGTCCCAACTGGTCGGCCACCTCATTGGTGGTGGAACCGCCCAGAATGGCAATTTTTTTATGCAGCGGATGGGGATTTTGCGCCAACAGTTCCCGGCGCAGGCGCCGCTTTTTACGCAGCAGTGTCTCGGTATCCAGTGGATAATGGAAGCAGTCCATGGATGGCTCCTTTTTGATCACAGTTCTGCCAGCGCGCCTTTAAGGGCCTGCGCGATCTGGTCCGGGCAACTGGTAGGCTTATTGCCGCAGGTAGTGCCCTCCATCCGGGCAATGGCATCCTCCGCTTTCATGCCGACAAGCAGGCTGGAAATACCTTTCAGGTTGCCGTTGCAGCCCCCCAACACGCGGACTTCCGCAATGGTGTGATCCGCGTTGAGTTCCACTTCGGTGCGCACAGAACAAGTGCCTTTATTATTGTAAACGTATTTCATGATAATGACATGCTCCTTTTATTGTGCTTTCTTATTGGAGATTTTGCGCGCCTTTGCCAAATTGGCCAACCGCACAATCTGATCGTCCTTGGTGGCAAACGCCCCTACCGGACGCGGCGTTACCGTGTTCAAACCGTGGTAATCCGTTCCACCGGTAATCAGCAGATCGTTTTCCTTCGCAAGACGCAACAGTTCCGCTTTGTCTTCCGGCGTATTGCGGGGATGATCAATCTCCACGCCATCCAGCCGCCCCGCCGCGATGAGTTCCCGCGCCAGTTCCATACTGTGGTACACGCTGGGATGCGCCAACACGACCACGCCACGGCACGCTTTGACCAGCGCCAGCACATCATCCACCGGCTCATACCGGGGTGTGTGCAGGATCCGCCCCCGCACCGGCTTGAGGCCAAACAGAGAACGGTACACCTCGTTGTACATACCGTCTGCCAAACCGTATTGCCATAGTATCCGCATCACATGGGCCTTGAAAAGCGTGCCGCTGTCCTTCGCCAACTCCAACGCTTCCTCGGTGCGGAACTGCGGACAGATTTCCTCCAATTCCCGGCAGCTTTGCAAGACGGCTGTCCGGCGGCGTTCCGCCATCAAGTCGCAAAATTCCACCAATGGCGCACAGTCATCCGGCCAATAGCACAAAAGGTGCACACGATGCGCCCGCTCATAATCGTAGGCCGTCATCTCCACCGCCGGGATAAGGTGTACGCCTTCTTGTGTAGGATGGGCATACGCGTACCGCACGCCACGCATGGAATCGTGGTCCGAGATGGCCAGATGGGTCATCCCGGCACATCGGGCCAAAAACGGCAGTTTTTCTGCGGGGGTGGACCCGTCGGAATAGGTGCTGTGGGTGTGTAAATCGCCTGGCATGGCACTTCCCCCTTTTACTCATTAACAACTTATTATACTCTTTTTCTCTGAATTTGAAAAGCCCCGTCTTATTATTTGAGTGTCTGGGCATAAGCCCGGGCGTGTTCGATAAAACGGCTGGCCGCCGGGGACAAACCACGTCGGGACAAGCAGGCCACTCCGATGCTGCGCCCTGCCGCCGGTTCCAAACGCAGAACCTGACAGCCGCGATGGTCCGTGCCCATCTTAAACATCAATTCCGGCATAATGGCCAGTCCTTGTCCGCAGGAGACCATTGCAATCATCGATTGGTCATCCACAATATAGCAGTGGCTGTTTACATGGAGATCATTCTTTTTAAAATAGCTCTGAATATCTGCGTCCACGTCCGCCTGCTGGCTCACAAAAGGCTGACCCTGCAATTCTTCTGCCCAGACACAGCCCGGGCGTTTCGGTTTGTAGGAGGCCGGAGCAATGCAGATCAGCGGGTCTTCATACAGCGCCTCAAAATCCAGATCCTTGGCGCTGGAATTGGAGAGGAACCCCAACTCCACCACACCGTTTTTCAGCCAGATGGCGATATCTTCATAAGACCCCTGATAGATCTGCACATCGATTCCGGGAAACTCTTTCTGAAATGGCGGCACCAGTTGCGGCATCCATGTGACGCAAGCCGAATTGAATACCCCCAGACGCAGTACACCCTTGTGCATGCCATTGATTTGTGCGATGGATTGGTCCAACAGTTCGCTGCTGTTGAGCATCTGCCGGATGGAAGGGAACAGACTTTCCCCCGCGGCAGTCATCGTAACCCCACTTTTGGTTCGGGTAAACAAGGGAAAACCGCACTCCGCCTCCATACCGGAAACCGCATGGCTGATGGCGGAGGGGGTAAGATGCAGTTGTTCCGCTGCCGCCGCAAAGGTCCCAAGCTGCGCTACGATCATCAAAATCTGGCAGTCCGTCAACGTCATTCAGAAAGCCTCCATTCGTGAAACATTTTCATCTTCCGTATGAAAAAATTGTACTTTACTTCACGTCTATACTGTACTATCATAGTAGAAGAAAGTCAATGCCTGCAACGCACATTGCAGATATGCGTTGACTCCTCTCTCCCTCCACGACCTTACCGGCCCGCACACCGGTTGGGTCTTTTTTTATTGCGCTGTGTTCGGCGGTGTGTTATGATAATACACAATGACAGTTTGTAAGGAATGAGAGAATGGCAAAGTCACGTGGTGTACGCGGCGCCGCCAGTTGGTGTGCGATCGCTGCTTTATTTTATTTGTTGGTGCGTTCCATTTTATATACAATCGTCAGCACCATTATGGGGTGGATTCAACCGGGCGCCAGCATGGCGAAGCCGGTGGGCTTCACCGATGTCAGCATTGGTCTTTTTCAGTTACTCATCGGAATCGGCGCCATTGCCATCCCGTTGTGGTGGATGCTTCGTTTTACCCGACTGCAAGGGCGAGATTTGCGTATCACGCTACCTGCGCCCTGGAGCCCCGCCTTTTGTCTGCCAGTCTTTTTGGGGCTGGCCAACATCAGCAATCTGGCCGGTGCCCTACTCTCCCATCTATTGGGGATTGAAAGTTCCACCACTCGTCTACCCAGCGGCGGTTTTGAACTGTTTTTACAGTTTTTGGTTCTTTGCGTCTTGCCGGCCATTGGAGAAGAACTGTTTTTCCGTGGCGCATTGCAAGGACTGCTGCGCCCCTGTGGGAGTTCCGTCGCCATTTTTGGGCCAGCTCTTCTGTTTGCGTTGCTGCATCTAAACCCCATCCAGGGCTTGACCGCTTTGGTTTGCGCGGTGTTTCTCGGCTGGCTGGCCGAACGGTCGGGCAGTATCCTTCCCGGAATGTTGCTTCATTTCACCAACAACTGTCTGGCATTTTTAAGCCTGTATCTGCGCCTGTATGCGCCGGAAAATCTCGCTTTCGCTCTGGAATTGTTTATTGTGGTGTTCTTCCCGCTGTTCAGTCTATGGTTGCTCTACCATGCGCGGAAGCAAGGATTTCGCTTCTCGGTGGGGTTGCATCCCGGTGTGGATGTGCTAGATGTATTTACCAGCCCCGCCTACACGCTGACCATCGCATTTTTGCTGCTGTATACCTTTTTTATTGTATAATGCCGTGAGGAATGGAAAATGACCGACGAAGAACTGATGCGAGTCGCCTTAGCGGAGGCTCAAATCGCCGCCGACTTGGGCGAAGTACCCGTGGGGGCTGTCATCGCCAAGGACGGACAGATCATTGCTAAGGCCCACAATTTGCGGGAAAGCGGCAAAAACGCCATCTATCACGCGGAGTTATTGGCGATTGATGCCGCCTGCAAAGCCTTAGGCGGTTGGCGACTTTGGCAGTGCGAGCTGTTTGTAACGTTGGAACCCTGCCCTATGTGCAGCGGCGCTATCATCAATAGCCGTCTGCGGCGGGTGGTGTATGGTGCCCGAGATCCCAAGGCGGGATGCTGCGGCAGTTTAACGGATTTGTTTGCCCTGCCCTTCAACCATCACCCGGTGATCGAACAAGGGCTTTTGCAGGAGGAGGCACAGGCCTTGCTGCAGCAGTTTTTTGTAAGACTGCGAGAAAAACGAAAGAAGAAACCGCTATGAAACAAACTGTATTGATTACCGGCGGCAGCCGTGGAATCGGCGCCGCCGCTGTGCTGGCTTTTGCACAGGCAGGATATGACGTTGCATTTACTTGGAACACCCATCCCGATGCCGCTGAAACCGTGTTGGCGCAGGCTCGCGCCGCGGCACCGGCCCAGTCCTTTTTAGCCCTTCGTGCCGACGCGGGAGATTCCCAGCAAGTAGCAGAGGCTGTGCAACAGGCCACACAAGCCCTCGGTCCGTTGCAGGTGCTGGTATGCAATGCAGGCATTGCACAGCAAAAGCTGTTTACCGACACCACCGATGAAGACTGGCGGCGTCTGATGGCGGTAGATCTGGACGGTGCCTTTTACGCCTGCCGCGCTGTATTGCCCGGGATGATCCACCAAAAATACGGTCGCATTCTTCTGGTAAGCAGCATGTGGGGGCAAACCGGCGGCAGCTGCGAAGTAGCGTATAGTGCCGCCAAAGCGGGGCTGATCGGCCTTGGTAAAGCCTTGGCCAAGGAGGAAGGCCCCAGCGGCATTACGGTGAACATCGTGGCCCCGGGTGTCATCGATACCGATATGATGGCCGGTTTTACTGACGAAGACCGTGCTGCATTGGCGGAGGATACCCCCGTGGGGCGTTTGGGAACGCCGCAGGAAATTGCCCACACTCTGGTATTTTTAGCAGACCCTGCTTCCGGATACATCACCGGACAGGTCATTGGGCAAAACGGCGGCCTTGTCATCTGACATAGAACAATGCGCAGCATCCTTTTGAGATGCTGCGCATTGTTTATTTTTTCTTATTGTTTGTACGCCGCGGCGCCTTTTTTGCGCTAGGACGCCGCATCGCTGTCTTTTTCGGGGTGGGGCGGATCCGCACAAATTGAATCGGATTGCCGTTAGAAAGGATGCGTTCCTCCACTTCCATCTCCGGCAACGAAGCCAAGAATTTATTCAAGCTCTTAGAACCAAAGTTGCGCACGTCAAAGTCGGGATACCGCTTAATCAACTGGTCCCCCACCCGGGAAGTACGAACCCACCCGGTCCCGTCATCCATCTCCCCGATCAGGCCATGGATAATCCGCTCGATGGATTCCCGGTTGATTGCCGTATCGTCCCCCGCATTGGCCAGTGCATGTGCCTCGGCAGCCGGGGCCTCGGGGCTAGTGACATCCGGTTCCCCGTGGTCCAAAATCAGATCCAAATATTTGAACTGGTCGCAGGCCTTTACAAACGGTCCCAACGCTTTGCTCTCCCCCATACCAATTACCAACTTACCGGCTTCCCGCAGACGGGCCGCCAGACGGGTAAAGTCACTGTCAGAGGAAACGATACAGAATCCGTCCAAGTTGCCACCGTACAAAAGATCCATTGCGTCAATGATCATTGCCGAGTCAGTGGCATTCTTCCCCGTGGTATAGCTGTACTGCTGGATGGGAATGATGGAATTGTTCAGCAAAGCATCTTTCCAGCTTTTCAAGCGTGTATCCGACCAATCCCCGTAAATGCGCTTACAAGCCGCCACACCAAACGACGCGGCCTCGTCCAGAATTACTTTGACATATTTTGGCGAGATATTGTCGGCGTCAATCAAAATGGCCAGTTTTAAGTCTTCCATCCTATTACCTCTTGGGCTGTTCATAGTACATATACAACTGGCAAGGGATCATTCCGTTATAAATCTTGCGGCGACGGGCAGCCTTCTTACCGAAATGCTGCTCAAACTCTTCGTCGGCCGTGATAGCATACAATCCCTGTGCCGGATTGCGCTGCCAGACTTGTCCCAGCGTGCGGGCCAACGAAGCTGCCTCAGCGGTATCTCCCAACCGCTCGCCATAGGGGGGATTGGTCAACACCGTAGCCCCTTCCGCCGCCCGGAAGTCTTTCACATCCGCCACCTCAAAACGGCAGCAATCCCCCACGCCGGCCAGTTTGGCGTTAGCGGTGGCCAATGCCACCGCTGCGGGGTCAATGTCGTAACCGACCCCTTCAAACGCAGCATCCCGGCGCACCTCTTCCAACGCCTTCTGCCGTTGGCGCGTCCAAACTTCCGGCGGAACAAAGGCAAAATGCTCGGCCGCGAAGCGCCGGCGAAGGCCCGGAGCCAAGTTCAGTGCCTTTTGGGCCGCTTCGATCACCAAGGTACCCGATCCGCAGAAGGGATCCTGCACCAGACTATCGCGCCGTACTCGCCCCAGATCAGCAATGGCTGCCGCCAAGGTTTCCTTGATGGGCGCCAGTGTCGCATTTTTGCGGTAGCCGCGCTTATGCAATCCATCGCCCGAAGTATCCAAATAGATCTCCACTTGGTTTTTGCGCAGCGCAAAGCGCACCTTATAGACCTCACCGGTCTCCGGCAGGGTACCGGTTCGGTGTCCCGACATGAGCCGCTTGACAACGGCTTTCTTGATAATGCTCTGGCAAGCCGGAACACTGGAAAGCTGGCTGGACAAACTGGAACCTTTGACCGGGAAGGCCGCATCGGCAGGCAGCAGCTCCTCCCACGGAATGTGATAACAACCATCAAACAGTTCGTCAAAAGTCGTTGCCCGGTAGCTGGCTAACTGCACCAAAACACGCTCCGCCGTGCGCAACTGTAGGTTGGCCGCAGCAATCATGTCGGCATCGCCTTGAAAAGCAATACGGCCATCGGTAACTTGAATATTCTGAGCGCCCAACCGTTTGATCTCAAAATGCAGGATAGATTCTGTGCCAAAAAAGCACGGGGCAACCAAGGTATACAGTGTGGACATACAATTCCTTTCTGATTTTTGCAAAAAAGCTCTAACCCCGGCGGCAAAGCAGTCGTCAGGGTAGAGCCATGTACTTGTACTGTGGTACGCAGACTTAGCCGCGGCGGCGAGAATACCCACCACGGTGGTTTTCCGTCACACGCTTGAGGTCTGCGATTTTTTCTTCGCTGCGGGATTTGTAGCGGGCCATCATATCCTCAAAGCTCATCTCGCCCTGCGGTGCAGCGGGTTTGGGCTGCCAAACACGGGGCTTCTCCTCGCGCTTCGGCTTGTGGGCCGGACGCGCACCGCCGCCCTGCGGACGGGCACCACGCTCCGGTGCGGGCTGCGTGCGCTTGATGGACAGCGCAATCTTCCCGTCCGGTGCAATGGAGAGCACTTTCACGGAAACCGTTTGCCCGTCCTCGAGCACGGCGGAGAGATCCTGCACGAACTCGTAGGAAACCTCCGAAATGTGGACAAGACCGGTCTTGCCCTCCGGCAGAGAGACGAACGCGCCGAACGGCTTGATTCCGGTTACCTTGCCCTCGACGATATCCCCAACTTGTAATGCCAAACTAGAATACCCCTTTTTCTTTTGATTGATTTATGCAGAAGGGTTGCCGCAAAGCTCCCCTGCTGAACCATTGGTTCTGGCTGTTATTTGCCGCTGATATCCACAAAAACACGCTCATTGGGTTTGGCATACCCCTGTTCGCGGGCATACCGTTCAATGATCGCATCCTCGCCCTGTTCCAGTGTGTTGGAAAGTTCTGCATTCTCCGTCAGTTGATTGCTAAGCTGGCTTTGCACACTCAACAGTTCCTGCTGTTTGGAACCGATGGAAACCTGATAATGAATCAAGCTAACAAACAGATAGCCGCACAAAGCTAAAAAGACCGCTGCAATCAACCATTGCGGGAGCAATCCGCGACGCTTGCTCATGATTCGGGACGCCCCCTTTCTCCACAAATTGCGTGGAATCGTGCGTGTAGAACGCGCAACACTACGTATGGCTAATTATATAATATTTTCGACGGCTTTTGCAACTGCTTTTTTCCGATTTTTGTCTTTTTCTGGGCTTTTTTCTTTCTGTTGTTCGGCAAAATGCGGCACAATCTACCTGCACAGCGATGCATCAGGGGGCGAACTATCCTTTTATGAAGGATTCGAAACGGACAAAGCATCCCTCGTCCCAATCCCCTCAACACGCGATGCAGGCTGGGGCGCACAGCCAGATACCATGCCGTTGCTCCCGCCAGCATCGCGGCCGTCATATACCAGCGCGTCACACCGCTGGCACTGGCACCGGCCGAAAAGCCGCAGACCAAGACAGCCGCAGCCGCAAACGCCAGCAGGTCCAACCAGAACCGGCGGAATGGACCTTCCCCCAGCAAAAGTCCTGCAAGATCTCGCCCAAATCCTAGCAGACAGCCGAGACCCACACTCCACAGAACGTCCCCCCATACGGCCCATGCGGCCGGTGCCGAGGTCATCTCAGCGGAACAGGCGGGCTAAAACACCGCCGTTGGACTGCCGGTTTTCTGCGTATTGCAGATACTCGATCTTGCCGGACAGTTGTACCTGCCCGCTTTGCACTGACAATTCGCTGACCTGCAATTCCTGCCCACCGATGGTCAAGTTACCCAGCGGCGTTTCCAGCACAGCTGCCGATTCATCGCAACTGATGACTCGGCTCACCCCTGTCACCGCCAGATGACGGCGATCTTTGAGGGCGAGGCTGTGGCTGCGTGGTTGGTTTTCCAGCGCAGGCGCCTTGGTCCGGATCGGCTCGGTTTTGGTTTCCGGCATAACGGTTGTCCCCTCCTCCGCAATTCGGTGTACACTTCTACGATATGCGGCTGGGTGGGAAAATATGACTATTGACTGATTACTTCAAACAATTCCCGGGCTACATCCTTGCCTTTGGGTTCTTCTACCGCCAATACCCGCACCTTCACGGGGCGATTGCCGAAGGTGATCTCGATCACATCCCCCACCTTGACGGCGTAGCTGGCCTTGGCCGGTTTATCATTGACCAGCACCCGCCCCGCATCGGCTACCTCGTTGGCCAAGGTGCGGCGCTTGATCAGACGACTAACTTTCAAATATTTATCTAAACGCATATATGCCTCCGATGAAAAAACAGCCCCATCGCCAGTGGCGACGGGGCAAACAAGGTACAATGCTTACTGCACAGCGTCCTTCAGAGCCTTGCCGGCCTTGAAAGCAGGCAGCTTGGATGCTTCGATGGTGATCTCAGCACCGGTCTGCGGGTTGCGGCCTTTGCGAGCCGGACGCTCACGAACCTCAAAAGTGCCGAAGCCAACCAACGTGACCTTCTCGCCGTTCTTGAGCGCCTCGGTAATGGCGTTCAGAGCAGTGTTGACCGCCTGCTCGGCATCCTTCTTGGTCAGATTCGCTTCGTTCGCAACAGCAGCGATCAATTCAACTTTCGTCATGGTTTGTACCTCCAAAGTAATTTATCTGCCAAAAGCGGCTGCGGGAAAATTCCTGCGCCGGCTTCTCAGCTTTCGTGTGTTTCGATGCTCTGCAAAAAGGCGGCATTGTAGCGCTGTAACGCCTGTTCCGGGTCTACTCCCGCCTGCCGTGCCAAAGCAACGGCTTCAAAAAGAAGTCTTCCCACCGCTTGTTCCGCTTGCGCTGCCTCGGTTTGCATTGTTTGGGCTTCCTGCGCCAGTGCTTCTGCACTCGCCGTGATCTGCACACCATAACGTTCCGCACGCTTTTGCAGCTTGGCAGCCCGCATCAGCGCGGGAAGCGCCTGCGGCACGCTGGCCAGATCATCTTGCAGGGTCAAGCGGCCCTTTTCCTTATTTTTGAGCGTATCCCAGTCTTTTATGCCTTCCTCCCCACCAAAAATATGCGGGTGACGCTGGATCAGTTTGCGGCAAACGCCATTGCAAACTTCCTGCCAAGTAAAATGGCCGGCCTCCTGCTCGATCTGGGTATGAAAGGCAACCTGCATCAGCACATCGCCGAGTTCTTCGCACAGAAGATGCGAATCTTTCAAGTCGATAGCATCCACGGCCTCGTATGCTTCTTCCAGAAAATTCATCCGAATGGATTCATGGGTCTGGACCTTATCCCACGGGCAGCCTTTTTCGGGGTCCCGCAAGATTGCAAGGATGGCAACCAAATCGTCGGCGGTATATGTTTCTTTGACTGGATACACACTCATAAGCAAATGCAGCGTACCACAGCTGGGCAGTACGCAATATTTTACTCCCAATCCGGAATTTGTCAAGCCTTGCGGGCGGTACCACAGCCGCAGCACCGCCCGCAAGAAAGTTTTTTCATTGCTGCACCGCGTTTTTTGGCATTGCAGCTGCCATATGCATTTTACAGCTGGGCGCCGCAGTGATTGCAGAACAACGCATCACCGTCTACTTCTGCTTTACAAACCGGGCAGATTTTGGTTTCCCCACGCAGCTGTACGGGTTCTTCCTCGATCTCTTCTTCCTCCGGTTCGGCGGTTTCTTCCACTTCTTCTGCTTCTTCCGCAGCCGCTTCTGCCGCCATATATTCCTCAGGGGACATATTGGCTTTGATCTCTTCAATCGCCTTCTCTACCTCGGCAACGGCTTCGATATATTTATCCACGAGGGGCTGATTTTCCTCGCCCGCTTTGTGCAGGCTATAAACAAGCGCCCCAAGCTGACGCTGTGCTCTGGACAAACGTGCCTGCTGGTTCATCAGATCCAACTGGTTTTTCCCTTTATCGGCCAGATCCTGCGCGGTCTTTTTGGCGGTGTCCACCAGCTGCAGGCCTTGTTCCTTCAGCATTTCGATATCCAGTTCAAACATAGGAAACACCTCTTTCTTTAAACGTGCGCAGCTCTCGCTCCGCCGCGCTCTTTATGCCTATTATACCGGATTCCCCCGGCGTTTGCAACGCACAAATGTATATTTTCCGTGAATTTACGGCGTTTCCGAGCCGATAAATTCCCGCAGCAGACTCTGCTCCGGCACCAAATCCGTATCCAATGCCGGGAAAGGCAAGAATTTTTTACGCAGTGCTTCAAATTGCCGCTCCTGCGAAGGGGTAAGCTCCGGATCTTCCGGCATACGGTCTAACACCTTATGCCACAAACAGACTTCGTAGGTGTGGGTGGTATCCAGCAGCAGATCCGCCCGGGGTTTGAAAGGTTTGATATACCGGTCTTCCCCATCGCAGACATGCCCCCAAAGCCCCAGCGTGAAGGAGGCGCCATGTCCCCGGAACAAAAAATCCCGAATCAGGCGGCGTGCCAAGCGAATGTCCCGTGTAGCCAGACAACGTTCACCGTCCAGCGTCGCGTATTCCTCCCGCAGCCCCGCATACAGGCAGAACACTGCTTCTTTGGGCAGTTTTTCCGTCAAAGCCGGGTTTAGCGCATGCAGTCCTTCGATGATCACCACACCGTCACGGCAGTCGATGGTCTGCACGCCATTGGGCTGTTGCAGCATAAAGTCAAAGACCGGCGCCTGACAAACGCTCTCTCTGTGCAGCGCATCCAGACAACGCTGCAAGACCGGAAGATCCAGTGACTGCAAGCTCTCATAATCATCGCTGCCATCACTATTCTTGGGATAACGTCCGGCGCCAACGTAAAAGTCATCCAAACTCAGCACCACGCCGCGCCGCCCCTTTGCCTGAATGGAAGCGGCCAGTTTATGAGCCGAAGTTGTTTTGCCCGCTGCCGAAGCACCGGTGAGCATAACGATATGACGTCCGCTGGAAAGAATCTCCTGTGCAATGGTGTCAATTCGCTCCTGATATTGCCGCTCGCACAGTTCCATTAAAGCTTTCGGCTGAGCCGCCGCCAGCGCTACCAATTCACGGCTGACAAAGCGTTTGCGTTGTGCAACGTTCATAGAAATCCTCCACGCCCTGTTTGCGGGCCAGTATCTCTTGAAAACGGTCGATGTATTCCGTGGGATATTTAAAGTTGAAGATTCGTTCAATCTTGCCGTGGCGTTTGCCGGGAATCACCAATTTCGTGGACCCGCCGGCTCCCGCCGAAAGAATGGTATGCACTTCCTCCATAATATAGATATTGTACAGACATTCCCGGCCCGGCTTGGCCCACCCGATGTTTTCCAGATTTTGCAGGGTTCCTTTCTGACGGTAAAGATAATACGGTCGGTATCCCGCTTGTTGCAGCGCAACACATCGTTCCAACATGGCCGCCACATCATCATACGCAGCGGCTCGGTGTTCCACCACCAGATCCGACGCGCGCTTCAAGGTCAAGGTATGCACCGTGATGTTTTCGGGATCCAGCGCGATGGCTTGTTCCAAACTTCGGGTAAAATCTTCCACAGTATCCCCGGGAAGTCCGGCAATCAGATCCATATTGATGTTGTCGTGTCCTACCGAACGCGCAGCGGCAAAGCAATCGATAATATCCTGCGCCGAATGACGTCGGCCAATGTTGCGAAGCACTTCATCCGAGAAAGTCTGCGGGTTGATGGAAATTCTCGTAGCGCCGTATTGTTTTAGGATACGCAGTTTTTCCAGATCGGTACAATCAGGGCGTCCCGCCTCCACCGTGTATTCATCCAGTGCATCTAAGTCAAAAGTTGCGGCAATATGTGCCATCAACTGTTCCAACTGTGCAGCCGAAAGGCTGGTGGGGGTACCGCCGCCAATATAAAACGTACGAATGCGCAGCCCACAGCGATCTGCTGTTTGCCGGATTGCGGTCAATTCTTCGCACAGCTTATCTACATACGGTTGGACCAGTGCGCGGGTCGCCTTATCCCCCACAGTCCGAGAAACGAAACTGCAATAACTGCAGCGTGTGGGACAAAACGGAATGCCTGCATAGACGCTGCAATCCATAGGATCAGCATTTTCCAACACCGGGCGTTGCAAGTTTGCGATGCCGCGCGCCAACTCGAATTTTTGCGGTGTACAGGCAAAATGCCCAAGGAACCGCTCTGCAATCTCTGCTTCGGTGGCCCCCATCGCCCGCAAATCATGGATGATCCGTACCGGGCGCACGCCGGTCATCATCCCCCAAGGGGGATTTTGTCCGGTTTTTTCACACAAAAGTTGGTAGAGTAGCCGACAAAGCGCATATTCCGCATCCGCTTGTTCCTCACGAGGTTCGCTGAGCCACCACATCTCTTCACCCTTACGAAACAGCACAAAGTCTGTCTTCTCATGGCTGACAGCCAGCACGCAGTCCCCCGTCTCCGGCACCTGTCCTGTTTTTTCAGCGCCGGGGAAAAACAGCCGAGCGGTATGCTCCGCTTCGTAGCCGGCGGCCATCCCGCGCAAAACAATCTGCATAGATAGTTTCTCCTTCCCATCCGCCTTCCGGTCGGAATCGGGTCCTTAGAACCACGCACCATTCAGATAGGGGTTGGAGCGCCGTTCTTGTCCCATGGTAGAAAAGGCTTCATGACCGGGCAACACCGTGAGCGTATCCGGCAACGGCAGCGCCGCCAGCATCGACAAACTTTGCTGCATCTGCCGCATGCTGCCCCCCGGCAGATCGGTGCGCCCGCAGGAACCGGCGAACAGCGTATCGCCGCTGAACATCACGTCCCCGCAAACCAAGCAGACACTTCCCGGTGTATGACCCGGTGTATGATACACCGTAAAAGTCAATTCGTCGATCTTCAGTTTTCCGTCAGCGGGCCAATTCTGATCTACCAAGTCTTTGGTCAGCGGCAGCATCTGGCTGCCCATGGCATCCACCGGGTCCATATACACATGGCACCCGGTCTTTTGGCGCAAGGCCGCCACAGCGCCCACATGGTCATAGTGGCCATGGGTAAGCAGAATGTGGGTAAGCTCTGCACCAGCTTTTTGCAGCGCATCCAGATAGGTCTGCGGTGCCGCCGCCGGATCCACGATGATCCCATGTCCCGCATCGGTCACAAGTAAAAAGGTATTGGTGTACAACGGGGCCAACCCGTGAATATGTTGGATCTTCATGGCGTTCCTCCTACTTTTTCCATTCGTCGGTGTCAATGACAATGGTAACCGGGCCGTCATTGAGCAGGCGAACCTGCATATCTGCGCCGAATTCTCCATGCTGTACAGCCCGAAGGCCCTGTTTGCCGAGTTCGCACAAAAATTGCTCATAGCAGGGCACCGCCAAATCAGCCTTGGCGGCATGACTGAAACTGGGGCGTTTGCCCTTAGCAGTATCACCATACAAGGTAAAGTTGGAAACCACCAACGCTTCGTATCCCAACTCTACCGCGCTTCGGTTCAGTTTGCCGGCCTCATCTTCAAAAATGCGCAGATTCGCACATTTTTCTGCCAATTTGGGTACAATCGCCAAATCATCGGTTTCCCGTACTCCCAGCAGAATTACAAGTCCCGGTCCGATCCGTCGTTCCGGACCGCCGTTTACCGCGACCGAAGCCTCGGTCACGCGCTGAATCACCGCTCTCATAGGGTTTGTTTCTCCTTTTGTTCTAGATGGAATCAGCTGCGGATCACGCTGATCACGTCCTTGACCTTCTTCAGACGTGCTACCACACTGTTGAGGTGCTCGGTATTGGTAATACCCACAGTCAGGCTCATACGGGCCCGACCTTGCTCGGCTGCACGGGCCATCAGCGAATAAATCGGCACCCGCATATCCCCCAAAGCCAATGCAATGTCCGAAACAAGGTTGGCACGATCCATACAGGTCAGCTCCAACGATGCCTTGTAATTTTCTTTGGCATCATCCGCCCAATAAGCACGTACCCAACGGTCCGCGTTCTCGGGATGGCGCATGCTCTCCCGCACATTGGCACAGTCCCGCTTATGAATGGAAACACCAAAGCCACGGGTCACAAAACCGATAATATCGTCACCGGGCAGCGGAGAGCAGCACTTCGCAAACTTGATGGGGCAGTTATCAATACCTTCCACCACCACACCGTCGGAGGAATGTATATGCTTGAGTTCCACCGTGATGGGTTTTGGTTCTGTTTCTTTGAGTTTGGCGTACTCTTCTTTGATTTTGGAGAGCATCCGGGAAAGCTGCAAACCACCGTACCCGATCGCCGCATACATTTCTTCCACCGTGTTGCAGTGGTTCCGGCGTGCCAGATTTTCCATAAAGGGAGGCCGCTGCTCGTCGGTAAGGATAATCATATTGCGGCGCAGCTCTCGTTCCAAAGCGTTGCGCCCTTCCTCGATATTCTCTTCCCGCCGCTCCTTTTTAAACCAGTTGCGGATCTTGTTTTTCGCTTCGCTGGTCTTGACAATCGTAAGCCAATCCCGGCTGGGGCCGCGGTTCTCCGGTCCGGTTAAAATCTCGATGATTTCACCGGTTTGTACTTTATGATCGATGGAAACAATGCGATTGTTGACCTTTGCCCCGATCATCCGGTTGCCTACCGCCGAATGGATGGCGTAGGCAAAGTCGATCACCGTGGCGCCGGCGGGCAGATTGATCACATCGCCCCGCGGTGTAAAGGCAAAGACTTCCTCCGGCAGCAGATCGCTCTTAATGTCACTGAGCAGGTCCGTAGCATCGGCACTGGACCGCTGACTTTCCAACAGTTGGCGTACCCACGCAAGGCGCTCATCCAGTTTATCGTTGGAACTGCCGGTGATTCCCGCCTTATACTTCCAGTGGGCGGCAATGCCGTATTCCGCCATGCGGTCCATATCCCAGGTACGGATCTGCACTTCAAAGGGAATGGCCTCCCTGCCGATAACCGTGGTATGCAAACTCTGATAGCCGTTGGGTTTCGGCGTAGAGATGTAATCCTTGAATCGGTTGGGCAAGGGATGGTACATATCGTGGATTAGTCCCAAAGCGGTATAACACTCCGGAACATTTTCCAAAATAATGCGCACCGCATAGATATCGTAAATTTCCTCAAAATCCTTATTTTGCATATACATCTTACGGTAAATCCCGTAGATGCTCTTGACACGATGACGAATCGTCGCCTTGGGAATACCATTTTCTGCCAGATGGCGGGCAATCGTGTGGCAGACAGTATGCAAAAACTCATCACCGTGTTTGTTCAGCAAGTCGCTGATGGTTTCGTATCCGATAGGATCCAGATAATGCAGACTGCGGTCTTCCAGTTCCTCTTTGATGTTGGAAATTCCCAGCCGGTGCGCAATAGGGGCATAGACTTCCATCGTTTCCAACGCTTTATCCCGGCGCTTTTGTTCCGGCCAAGCATCCCCTGTCCGCATATTGTGCAGGCGGTCGCACAATTTGATGATCATGACCCGCACATCCTGACTCATGGCCAGCAACATCTTGCGCAGGTTTTCAGCCTGTCGGTCCTCTACATTGGAAAACTTAATCTGGGTCAGTTTGGTGACACCATCCACCAAAAGCGCTACTTCCGGGCCGAATTTCTGCTTGATCTCTGCCACCGTAACCGGCGTATCCTCAGCCACATCGTGCATAAGAGCCGCCGCAATGCTCTCACTATCCATGCCAAGATCCACCAGAATCTGCGCTACCGAAAGCGGGTGACAGATATACGGTTCCCCGCTGCGACGCCGCTGCCCGCCATGTGCCTGTTCGGCCAAGGCATAGGCCTGATCGATCATTCCAAAATCGTAGGGGCGCCCGCTGTCGACCATGTGTTTCTTCAGGTCGTTGTAGGTGATGGGCATCTTGGTTTCCGCTTCTGTTTGCATTTCTTTCGTTGTCTCGATGTTCCCCATGCGTAATTCTCCCCCTTTAAACTTAGGTGATCGCTGCTTGCTGCGCCAACTTTTGCAGCACAGGCGCCGCAGCCAGATCTTGCTTTTGTGTAACCGGTACCGGCAGCCAGCGGCCTTCCTGCTCTTCGATAAGGCCCAATTCCTGCAACGCCGTTAGGCTGGCCAACGTTTTGCCGGTATTTTCTGCCCCTTGCGCGGCAAAGACAGGCTGCAAATCTGTCGCAAACACCTGCCCGCTGCGAATCCGTTTATAGAGCTGTACCGTATCGGCTCGTTCCGGCAGCAAAGCCGCAGCCCGTGCCGGCTCCAATACCGTACCGGTGGCAAACGCCTCGAACCAAGCAGCCTGCTCACTGGGTGTATTGGTTAACCCCGCGGGCCGAATGGCTTTAAGATGGGCTGATACCATTGGCCCACTGCGGCCCGAAAAGATCGAAACCTCCAGCGCGGCTTCCACCGCAGTTCCTACCGGATAGGCAAATTTTTGCGGTGCAATGCCGAACAATGAGGCGAACAGCGTTTGATTGCCCTGCCGCAGCCGTAGGCGGGTATGGCGTCCCTCTGCGCCCATAGCCCACACACCGTCGATCACGGCATTTTGCACCAACAGCAGCGGCGTGGGGTTTTCCCGTCCAAAGGGTGCCAAGCGTTCCAATTCCCGTACGTTGGCCAGTGTCAGTTCTTCCAGTGTGACCGCGGCGTCCAACTGCAAAAGGCTGGGACCGGTCTTGGGCGCGCAGTGGGATGCCCATTCGTTAATGGCCTGCCGGAATACCGGTAGTTTTTCCTCCTCGATCTCCAAACCGGC
>NZ_CALADU010000274.1 GCF_937890665.1 uncultured Subdoligranulum sp. | reverse complement strand
CTGCCCCGGTCAGTTGGTCATCGGCGGCCAAAAGGCGGCCGTAGACCGCGCCGCCGAACTGGCCAAGGAGGCCGGCGCTAAGCGTTGCCTGCCCCTCAAAGTCAGCGGCCCCTTCCACACCGTGTTGATGCATCCGGCGGGCGTGGCATTAGCCGAGCGTTTCCAGACCGTGGACTTCGCACCGATGCGTATGCCGGTATTGTTCAACTGCCTTGGCCATGAGAAGGCTCCGGCGGATTCCATTGCGGATCTGTTGGTACGTCAGGTGCAAAGCAGCGTCTATCTGGAGGACACCATTCGCCGTTTGGCGGAACTGGGCGTCGATACCGTGGTGGAGATTGGCCCCGGTCGCGCCATCAGCGGTTTTGTGAAAAAGACGGTGGGCAGTGCTATGACCTGCCTAAACATCGAGACCGCCGCCGATTTTGAGAAGGCGGTTGCAGCCTTGAAGGAGGCGCAAGGATGAGTGAAGCACAAAACACCCGCCCGGCGGCACTGGTCACCGGCGGCGGCCGCGGCATTGGCCGGGCCATTTGTCTGGCGTTGGCCAAGGCTGGGTTCGATGTATGTATCAACTATGCGGCCAGTGCGGCGGCAGCGGAGCAAACTGCGGAAGAATGCAAGGCTTTTGGTGTGCAGGCTATGACCTTGCAGGCCGATGTGACCGATCCCGCCCAGTGCCAAGCGCTGGTGGAAACGGCAGCTAAGACCTTTGGCCGGCTGGACGTGCTGGTGAACAACGCCGGCGTCACGGCCGATAAGTTGATCCTGCGTATGCAGGAGGAAGACTTTGATAAGGTCATCAATGCCAACCTGAAAGGGGCATTCTTCTGCTGCAAGACCGCTTGCAAGCTGATGATGCGCCAGCGGTATGGCCGTATCATCAATATCAGCAGCGTGGTAGGGCTTCACGGCAATGCGGGACAGAGCAACTACGCCGCCAGCAAGGCGGGACTGATTGGTCTGACCAAAAGCTTGGCCAAGGAATTTGCGGCCCGCGGCGTGACGGTTAACGCGGTCGCCCCCGGTTTTATCGAAACCGACATGACCGCAGCCATGTCTGATGCGGCCAAAGAGGCGGCGTTGACGGCGGTCCCGGCGGGAAAGATCGGCCACGCCGAGGATGTGGCCAACGCGGTAGCGTTTTTGGCCAGTGCCGAAGCAGGGTACATCACCGGTCAGGTGTTGTGCGTCGATGGCGGCATGGGCATGTAAGCTGAAGTGACGGGCGCGCTGCCATGCGGAGCCGAAAACGGCGGCAGCGGACAAAGTCGTTTTGTGTTGTGAGATACAGAGATAAAGGAAAGATAGCGAGGTTTCCTATGGAAAAACGCAGAGTCGTTATTACCGGACTTGGCACGGTCAATCCCACCGGCAACACGGTGGCAGACAGTTGGGCTGCGGTACGCCGCGGGGAATGTGGTATCGGCCCCATCACCCATTACGATACCACCAACAGCAAGGTGAAGCTGGCGGCAGAAGTCAAGGACTTTGACCCCACCCTTCGTGTGGATAAGCGGGAAGCCCGCAAAATGGCGCGGTTTACCCAGTTTGCCGTGGCGGCGGCCACCGAGGCGATGGAGGATTCCGGTCTGAACTTGGAACAGACGGATACCACCCGTTTTGCCACCATCATTTCCAGCGGCATCGGCGGGTTGCCTACCATCGAAGAGGAGCACGCCAAGGGCGAAGCCAAAGGCTTTGACCGGGTCAGTCCCTTCTTTGTGCCCATGTCCATCGCCAATATGGCGGCAGGGCAGGGGGCCATTCGTTTTGGGCTGAAGGGTATGTGCACCAGCCCGGTCACGGCCTGCGCCGGCGGTACCAACGCCATTGGCGACGCCTTCCATCGTATCCGGGACGGTTACGAGGATCTGGCCATCTGCGGCGGTGCCGAAAGCTGCATCAGCCCCTTGGGTGTGGGTGGTTTTACCAGCATGAAGGCTCTTAATACCAGTGAGGATCCCGCCCGGGCTTCCATTCCCTTCGACGCCGAGCGCGGCGGTTTTGTGATCGGTGAGGGTGCTGGCATTCTGGTTTTGGAAGAATTGGGCCATGCGCAGGCGCGCGGCGCTAAAATCTATGCCGAAGTGGTGGGATACGGCGCAAACTGCGACGCTTACCATTTCACGGCTCCCGCACCGGGGGGCGCCGGTGGTGCCGAGTGTATGCGTCTGGCGCTGCGGGATGCGGAACTGGCGCCCGAGCAGATCGGCTACATCAACGCCCACGGCACCAGCACCCACCTCAATGATTCCTGCGAGACCGCAGCCATCAAGGCTGTCTTTGGCGAGCATGCATACCAGTTGCGCATCTCCAGCACCAAGTCGATGACCGGCCATCTGCTGGGCGCTGCCGGCGGTGTGGAAGGCGTCTTTACGGCGTTGGCGCTGCGGGACGGCTACCTGCCCGCCACCATCGGCCTCAAAGTGCCTGACCCGGAGTGTGATCTGAACTATCTGCCCAATCAGGGCGTAGAAGAGCAGGTGGAGTATGCCCTCAGCGATAGCCTTGGCTTTGGTGGGCACAATGCCTGTGTGATCTTCAAACGTTGGGAGGGGTAAATCATGGCCATTGTCGCAAATGATCCGCCGCGTGGGTTGAACGCCATGCAGATTGCCGAGATCCTGCCCCATCGGTATCCTTTTGCACTGGTGGATCGGATCACCGACTACACGCCCGGCCAATGGGCCCGGGGCATCAAATGCGTAAGCATGAACGAGCCCTT
>NZ_CALADU010000273.1 GCF_937890665.1 uncultured Subdoligranulum sp. | reverse complement strand
TAATCAGGGTGTCGTCCGTTCAAGTCGGACTGGGGCAGCCACGAAGCGATAGAGGCTTTCCTCTATCGCTTTTCTTTTTTCTTCAAAAATAGAATTTCCATGAATCCATAGAACCGCCCCGTGCCTGCCAAATTAGCGTGCACGGGGCGGTTTATCACAATTTATTTTCTCGTTTTAGATCCGTTTCTAGGAATGTAAGAATGTAATCACAGCAGCGGGTTCCCAAATCATGGGAAATCTGATTTTCCCGAGCTTTTCCTCACGAACCAACCATAATATCCAAAATCTCGTAGTCGGTACTGCGCATTCCTTCTCGCGCCAGCCGCCCCACATTCGCGATAGTATTTTCTACACCCTTGGTCACAATACCGTCGCCTCCGTAGAACTGCAGACCATCCCGATACAAACGATATCCCAACAGGCCGTTGTTAATGGCCGTGGCGATTTTGGCTGCACAGGAAGCCTTCGCGCCGTCGCAAATCATACCAGATAAAATAGCCAGCGCATTGACGATGATATGGGCGATCACTTCATAGTCCGCACCGTCCAGCCACGCAATACCGCAGGCTGCCCCCACACCGGCACTGGTAGCACCGCAGAAAGCGGACAGACGCCCAATGCCGGTTTTTTGATGAATGGTTATGAGATTGGACACCAGCAGTGCACGCAGCAGGGTATCATGAGGAAGGCCTTTTTCCCGGGCATAAACCACCACCGGCACCGAGGCCGTCAGTCCCTGATTTCCGCTGCCGGATACGATCGCCACCGGCAGCTCGCAGCCGCTCATACGGGCATCGCTGCCCGCCGCTGCAGCAGCCACCGCCCGCGTATACGGGTCGTCAGGTGCAGTTTTCAGCAGGGTACGTCCCACCTGAGCCCCCCAAGGATTGCGCAGTCCTTCTTCAGCAATCGCCATATTGCAGGCAATCTGTCGTTCCAGCAGCTCGCGCAGCGGGTCAAGATCTGCATGGGCCGCAAATTCCAGAATTCCTTCCACCGTCATTCCCGAACGATCTGTCAGTGCAGTCGTTTCCGGGCCAGCGCCGATATTACGGGGCAGCGGCAGCGCCGTATGATTGCGTTCCCAACGGGTCAGATTGGTATGGAAATCCTCGATCACGGCGCCGGTCTCCTCGGCACCAGCCTGCAAACGCACCTCGATATAAAACACCTTATCGTTCCGGGCCGGACACACCGTAAACCGACAGTTTTCCAGTAAGCGGCGTGCCGCCGCGCTCTTCTCCTGCGTGACGTTGGCAATCACCTGCAGCCCGGCCTTTTCATCGCCCCCTGCAATCCCCACCGCTGCTGCGGCTTCCAGTCCATGCATACCGTCCGTGTTGGGCACCACCACACTCTTGACATTTTTGATGATATTACCGCTCACATATAGTACACAGCTCTCCGGCATCGTACCGGACGGCAGCAAACTTCTAGCGCAGGCAGCTGCGTAAGCCACCGCCACCGGCTCGGTACAGCCCATGGCCAGCAGCAATTCTTCTCGAAGGATCGCTGCATACATTTCATGATCCACAACGTTTTTGTTCATCATTCCGATTCCTTTCCTCCGCTTGCAGCGGGTGGTTGGTGCCAGTGCAGGCGGCTGCGGTATTCCGAAGGCACGACCCCCGTCAAATCTTTGAAGATACGGGTAAAATAGCGGGGATTTTCAAACCCTACCAGATCCGCCACCTCATTGGTACGATAGCGCATATCCCGTAAAAGTTCCTGTGCCCGGCGTACCCGCAGACCATTCACATACCGCACAAAACCGACGCCGGTTTCCTTTTTAAAGCGTGTAGACAAATAGTTGGGGTTTAGCTGCATTTGTTCTGCCAGCCGGTTTAAGGAAAAATCTTTTTCTGTGTAATGTTTGCAGATCTCATCCAGACAATGCTCCACCACGGCGCTGGCCTTCGTGCGTCCGGCCTGCGTCGTCGGGTCCAAATAGGGCAGCAAAGCATCCACCGCCTGCTGAAAACAGGCCCAGAGTTCCGCGCCCTCGGTACAAGCCCCCATGCGAGCCAAACCATCTTCCGGCAGATGGGGGCTGGGGGTTCGTCCCTGCAGCGCCGCCATGCGAGTGTCTGTATACAGTGTGACCAGAAAACGCCGCACCAGATCCACCTGATTTCCCTGTGCCAGCAGGGCTTCCAGTGGAGCTTGCAGAGTTCTAAGCCCATTTTCAAAGCAGTGGTGCTCTAAACAGGCCAGATACTCATGGCGCAGCCCTTCCAGATCCGGTATCGGGCCGCGATGGGCTTGCTTACGCCGGACCGCCTCTGCCGCCGCTTTTTGCAGGATCTCACAAAATGCCACCCTACGAATAGGTTTGAGCACATACTCAAACACTTTTCGGGACTGGATCGCTTTCTGCGCGTATTCAAACTGGTCGTAGGCAGACAAAACAATGATGATCACATCCAGATCCCTGCGGGCAATTTCTTCCATCAGCGTCATGCCATCCATCACCGGCATACGGATGTCCATAATAAAAATGTCAAAGGGCGAATGACACAAACAATCCAGCGCCAGCGCACCGTTTTCTACACAGACTGGTGTTTCCATGCCCATGTCCGCCCAGAGCAGATAGTCCCGCATGCTTTCCCGCGCGATTCGTTCATCGTCCGCAATCAGCACGCGCAGTGGAGCATTGGCCATAGAATCCTCCTCATTTCTGTACCGGGATTGTAAACTTTGCCGTGGAGAAGCCATCCTCTACCGCAAAGCGCAGGGCGCTTTGCGCCCCATAGAATTTAATCAATCGGTCGTTCACATTCCGCAGCCCATAACTGGTAGAGGCTTCTTCCCGCGGCTGTTCCAGCGCAGCGGCAATGCGTTCCAAGTCCATAGGGCTTCCATTGTTGCAAACGCAAAACTCAATCTGTTCTTCCCTGCGCTGGATACGCAGCACCAGCAGTCCCCCATGGCCGGATTCGTCAAAGCCATGAAGCAGGGCATTTTCCACCAACGGCTGCAACAGCAGTTTGATGATTTGGCAGTCCAGCACCGACTCGTCAATCTCATACTGGACCGTGAAAGAATCCGAGAAACGCCGTTTCTGGATATTGAGGTAACTTTGAATTTGGGTGAGTTCATCCCGAATTTTTAGTTGGTTAAGTCCGTTGTTGAGCGAATACCGTAGCATCTGCGACAGATCCGTAACCATCTGCTCAATATCATCCGCACCGTAACGAGCCGCCATCCAATGGATGGAATCCAGCGTATTGTACAGAAAATGGGGGTTGATCTGCGCCTGCAAAGCGCGCAGCTCAGCCTCTTTTTCCCGAACCTGTGCGCCATAGATTTCTTCGATCAGACTTTGACGCATTTGCAGCATACTGCGGAAGTTGTTGTACAGAATGGCCACCTCGCCCCGCCCACGCAGGGTGGGGATCTGCACGGCAAAATTGCCCCGCTCAACTTCCTTCATCTTCTCAGCCAGTTCCAGAATCGGGGTGGAAATGCGGTAGGTGATGGCTAGTGCCGCCAGCGCTGCCAGCGACAGTACACCGGCTGCAAACAGCAGGATCATCCGCCGCTGGGTCTCGATCTGCTGCAAGGCTTCCAGATTCCGCGCTGCTCCAATGATCTGAAAATCATTGGTCTGCAATGTACGGCTCAAGAAAACCGAGTCTTGTTGTACCCCACCCAGAATCATTCCCTCCTCGGGGAGTTCCTCCGGAAAAGAAGCTCCTTCCTCAAAGGGGAACAAAAGATTCCCGTTTTCGTCCAGCAGATAAACGATGCCTGAATTCCCCAGCCAGATAGAGTTTAGGGTATAGCGCAGATAGTCACTGTTGATACTTACGCTGACAACACCCAGCAACTGGTCCCAGTTTTCTTCATCCCGCACCACATGGGAAACACGGACGCTGGAGCCATAATCGGTATAATAGTAATCCCATACAAAGGAACCGTTTGCCGTTTCCAATCGTGCAAGCCAACCATCGGGGATCGGGGTATCCTCTGCGTTGCGCAGTTGTCCGTTTGCGTCCAACAACCAGACCGATGGGTTGAAAGCCGGGAACATCCGTCCCATCTCCGCCGCATAGTCCCGCAGCTCTTCCTGCACGGCATCTGCGGGCTGTTCCTCCAGATAAGCGCTGCGCAGCGCCTGCTGTACCGGCTGCGCCGCACACAGTTCCAACGTCAGGTCTCGGGCATTTTCAAAGATATTTTCCAGATCCGAAGCACCGCCATCCATAGCGGATTGAAAAGAGTCGTATACCTCTTCCTCTACAATCTTCTGGGTGCTTTTCAGATTGAAAAAGACGAACACGGCCGTCAACAAAAAGAGGATGGTCGTGTTCAGGATGACAAGACGTTTGAACAGCATGGGCAGGACCTGCTTTCGGTATCAGGATATTGGGCGGGCAGCCTCCCACTCAGCCCGAGCGCGGTGCAGCAGCTCCGGTTCGGTGTAAAGTTCACAGGCAAAGCAGCCCAGTGTACGTGCAGCGGCCATCATACCGCGCATGCCTAACGGCGCACCGGAACAGGCTGTAACCCCCCAATGATGGCCGGGCAATCCCCGTACCTGACAGACCGTATTCAAGGTGACCGTAGGCACCCTATGGCTAACCTCGGACACATCGGTGGAACCGGCCACATAGCACGGCTGCCCGGTCAAGGGCAAAATCTCAGTGTTCAATGCAGGTCCGGGCAATTCCATGGTCTGCCGCAGCTGATCGGCAAACGCCTGTTCCTCCGGCGAAAATACCGGAGCACCGGCTTCGACAAAGCAGCGGTACAGGGCTTCACTCAGCACATGGTTCAACAGGGTCTGTGGCGAAGCCGTCAATTCCTCTGTCTCCATGCGGGTTTCCGTAGCGTGGGCGGCGCCTTCGGCAGCCAGAATGACCCGCCGCTCCGCATCGCGCATGACAGACGCACGATAAGCACGAATATAATACCATATTTCTGCATAATCGGGAACCACATTCGGTTTTTCCCCCGAGCTGGTATAAACATAATGCATACGCACGTCATCCGGCACATGTTCCCGCAGATAGTTTACTGCCACATTGGTCAGTTCAGCGGCATCCAATGCACTGCGCCCCTGTTCCGGGCTGGCAGCCGCATGGGCGCTCCGACCGTAAAAGCGGAATTTACGGGAAACCATGGCCTGAAAGACCTCTTCACTGACCTGATTGCGGTCCGCAGGATGCCAGGAAAGCGCCGCATCTACTGCGTCAAAACAACCCGCCTGGGCCATCACAATCTTGCCACGGCAAATTTCTTCTTCTGGACAGCCGAATACCACAACCCTACCGGGCGTACCGCTTTGGCCCAGAGCCGCAGCGGCGGCACAAGCCGCCCCCACAATACCTGCCCCCAACAGGTTGTGGCCACAACCGTGGCCGTTGCCGGGCAGAGCATCCTGCCGGGGGACCGGGCGCTGCCCCAGTTGGGGCAGCGCATCGTACTCCGCCAAAAAAGCAATCACCGGACCCTCGCTGCCCCAGTGGGCGGTAAAGGCGGTTTCTAACCCAGCAGTCCCCCGCTCCACATAGAATCCCTGTGTTTCCAGATATTCGCTCAAGGTGCGGGCAGCGGTATATTCCTCGCCTGCCGTTTCGGGATGGGCAAACAGAGTCTGCGCCAAACCGCAAATTTCCGCTTCATGGCCGTCCAACCATTGATCGACAGCACGTTTCATGGCAGCCTCCGATCACACTTTCGTAAAGTCCGTGCCGCGCAGAGCCAAAATTGCATCGGTAAACTCGCTGCCGAACCGCCGGGTGAAGGCAAACAAAGCAGCGTCGGCCACATCAGCGCCCTCTTCCGCACCTAGCTGCTCCATCAGAACACGGCGGCAGGTAAACCACAGATGTGCACTGTGATAGTTGAAATCCTTTTGGGCGCTGGTGCCAAGGCGGGCACGGATAGCGGCCAGTTCTTCCCGCAGGGCAGGGGTCATGGCAAAGCCGTAATCAAAGGTACACACAGGATCCCCTGCGCTCATCAAGGACTCCACGCCCAAATCAAAGTCCGGGTCATATCCGTGGGCGATACATTTGTCTACATTCTGGCAATAAGCCTTGCCATAGTCCAGCAGACCATTTTTGCTCCAGCAGCGGCACCACTCACATTTTTTCACCTGCGTAACATGGGTCACCGTACCGGGTACATCTACCACTTCCATTTGACCGGGTTCCGGGCTCCATTCGCCATAGGCAAGGTAGGTAAACGCATTGGCTGCATCTCCATTGGCCAGCGCACGAGCCCGCATACGGCCGCCGCGCTCACTTCCGTAAGCAGCGGTAGCTTCCGTCATGGCTCTACGGCCTGCTTCACCGTACTGTTCCACCGCTTCCTTTTCCAGCAAAGCATACAGCACTGCGTGATGCTCAATGACGCACTGACCGGGTTGACGGCTTCGCGCCAGATTTCCCAGATGATCGTACACGTCTTGAGACATCTGCACAAAACCCTCTTCCAAAGCCTCGGCCCAAGGAGCATCGGGGGTTCGCTCCGGGAACTGCCCAAAAAGGGCGTTGACCGTACCCTGCCAGTGGCGGGTATAGGAAATGCACGCACATTCCAACACGCCGCCGCGGGTAGCATGCTGGCGGGTGGCCCGACGCAGTACCTGACGGGGCAGCAGTTGCACCTTGCGCAGGTTCAGGTCGTAGTTCATCCGTTGGATGCAGCCAGCTTTCTCGGCATCAAACCCTTTTTCCAGCATAAAGCGCAGCGTCCCCTGAAAAGCGTGGTAGGTCACTTTTTTGACAGCTTCCAACAACGCGGGCGATACCACATCACTCCGGCTTTCCACCGGCTGAAGCGGCTTGTAATCCAACTTTTCCAACAGGTACGCTCTGGCCGCTTGCGCCAGATCAGCGGCAGGAACCCGGTAAGGCTGCGGCAGCGCGGTTTCCATATCCAGCAAGATTTCCGAGAGCATCTGGTTAGAACAGGAAACAGCCAGTGCGACACGCACCTCGGCAGGGCTCAGAAAAACGACCTGCCCCAACGGTGCCCAAAACCGCCGCAAAAAGTCCAGCTCTTCCTCCTGCCAAGCATGCCGTTCCGGTAGGGTAACCATCGTAAATCCGGCTTCGGCACAGGGCAGTCCGCCAATTTCCCGAATCATGTTGGGCAGAATATTGGCTACACGCACATCCTCGCCCAATTCCTGCTGGTAAAAGGCGCCTTCCGGATTAGGCGGAAATGCAAACAGCAGCGGCAGCGTTCTGCCAGCCCCACGGCGCTGAGCGAAATAGGGTTTCAGCACACTGCGGGTCAAGTCAGCCGCCAGACTGGGCGGCGGCGCAAAAAGAATAACATCCGGATCATTGCGTTCCAATGCGCCGGCGTTGTCGTTCAACAGGACGGGCACACCGGTTGCCTGCTGCTTGCTCTGCACGGCATCGGCATCGGCCGTAACGCCTACCGCCTGTTCTGCCAGCCGGTCTCCCAGCAAGCGGCGGTAGCACGGGGCAATGTACTCCATCAGATACCCCATGCCAATGATGGAAAGATGCAATTCCTTGTCTGTTT
This sequence comes from uncultured Subdoligranulum sp., assembly GCF_937890665.1. The sequence goes on along the minus strand of NZ_CALADU010000273.1, from coordinate 53,183 downwards.
TCATTGTAACATGCCCTCCTTACATACCCAGATAGACCCGTTTGACTTCTTCACTGTTCAGCAGTTCCTGCCCTGTTCCCGCAAGGCTAATCCGGCCCAATTCCATGGCGTAAGCATAGTCGGAAATCTGCAGCGCGATAGAAGCATTCTGCTCGATCAACAATACGGTGGTTCCCTGACTGCGCACCTGTTCAATCATCGTGAAGATTTCCTCCACAATAATGGGGGCCAAGCCCAGACTGGGCTCATCCAACATCAGCAATTTGGGGGCAGACATCAAGCCTCGAGAGATCGCCAGCATCTGCTGCTCACCGCCCGACATGGTGCCCGCCATCTGAGCGCGGCGCTCTTTCAGTCGGGGGAAGAGGTCGAATTGCTGGGCGATGCGGTCATTCAGCTCCCCTTTGGGCAGGCCTTTGCAAGAGATCGCCCCTGCCACTAAGTTTTCATATACCGAAAGGTCGGGGAATACATGGCGTCCTTCCGGCACATGGCAGATCCCCAGACCAACAATGGCGTCAGGCCGACAGTCGGTAATGTCCATATCATCCAGAACAATGCTGCCCGAAACCGGGTCCACCAAACCGGAAATGGTCATCAGCGTGGTGGTCTTACCCGCACCATTGGCGCCGATCAGCGCCACGATGCTTTTATCGGGCACTTCAAACGAGATGCCGTTCAGGGCGCGGATCTGCCCGTAGTGCACTACCAGATCGCTCACTTTCAGCATGACTTATTCCTCCTTGCCGCCCAGTCCGGCCCGCTTGCCAAAGTAGGCCTCCTGCACCTGTTTATTGTTTTGGATTTCTTGGGCGCTTCCTTCGCACAGTTTCTGGCCGTAGTTCAAAACCATGATATGGTCGCACACATTCATGATAAATTTCAGATCGTGCTCAATGACAACGACGGTCAGACCTTCTGCGTTAAGTTTTTTGACAAAGACCAGCAGCTCCTGCGTTTCCATAGGATTCATACCGGCCGCCGGCTCGTCCAACAGCAGAATCTTGGGGGAGATTGCCAATGCGCGGGCAATTTCAACTTTGCGCTGGATACCATACGGCAGGTTTTTGGCCAAGGTATCCTTGTACTGGCTCAATTCCAGACGTTCCAGCAACGCTTCTCCTTTTTCGTAGATCTCCCGCTCGGTCTTTTTTTGACGAGCCGAACCCAGCACAGCGTCCAGCATGTTGGTACTGGTATGGATGTGGAAACCTACCACTACATTTTCAAGTACGGTGGTGTTTTGGAACAACTGGATGTTCTGGAATGTCCGGGCAATTCCCGCCTGCGCCGCCATGTGCGGGCGACAGCCGGTAATGTTTTTTCCATCAAACCAGATTTCGCCCGCCGTGGGGGCAAAGGTACCGGCACACAGGTTGAAAAACGTGGTCTTTCCGGCACCGTTGGGACCGATAATGCCGAACACCTGTCCCTCCGGGACTTCCATATCCACCTGATTGACCGCCTTTAGGCCACCAAAGTATTTGCACAGGCCTACCGTTTTTAAAAGTGCCATAATTCACCCCTCCTTGGTGGACGCCGTAACCGGCGCAACCGGCTTGGGCCGGGCAGTGCGGCGGCGCTTTTTGTTGTGTCGGCCGCCGCCCGATACCAGCACGCTGTCGCTGCTACCTGCAATGCCCTGAGGACGCAGCCACATCATGCCGATAATCAGCAATGCGTAGATGACCATGCGATACTCGGACAGGAAGCGGAACGCCTCGGTGATGATGTTGATCACCACGGCCCCCACCAACGGTCCGGCAATGGTGCCCATGCCGCCCACAATAGCCATAGACAGGATGTTGAAGCTTTCATCGGTAACGAACATCGACGAATCCACAAAATGGTAGTAGGTAGCCATAAAGGCACCGGCGCACCCTTCCCAGAAGGTGGCGTACATGATATTCATGGTCTTGTACCGAGCGGTATTGATGCCGATGGAGGCTGCCGCTGCGCTGTTTTCTCGAATGGAGATCCACGCGCGGCCCGTGCGGGATTTCAGAATGCGGCTGGTACAGAACACCATGGCCACCAACAGCACCAAAATCACATAATAGTAGCCATTCGAGGACTGCAACGAAAATCCAAACAGGCTGGGGCCGGGAATGGCCTTAATTCCCATGGGGCCGCCCGTGACCGGCGTCCAGTTCAGGCAGATGATTCGCACGATTTCAGAGAATCCCAGAGTCACGAAGCCCAGATAAATGCCGGACAGTTTGCCGATGGGAAAGGACACCAGCATACCGAACAGGGCAGTGACGATCCCTGCCAGCGGCAGCGCACCAAAAAAAGGCATTCCTAAGCGGGACATCAGGATCGCAGCGGTATAAGAACCCACACACATGAAGCCCGCATGGCCGATTGCAAACTGACCGCTGTAACCATTGATAACGTTGACCGCACTTGCCAGCAGCATGTACATCAGGATCTTGGTGGCAATACCGATCAGATAGCTGTTGTTCAAAACAATCGGCAGCAGCACTGCCAGCAATACGACCGTCAGGGCTGTCAGTTTGCGATGCCGGCGCAGGACAGCGCGTACCGTATCAAGTTTTTTCATTTGGCTTTCCTCCTTATTTTCAAGCGCAGTCCTTTGGGGAAGAAAATCAGAATTACAATCAGGAAGACAAAGGCGATCATATCTCGCAGGCTAGACGAGAACAGTGCAATGCCGAAGTTTTCCAGCACGCCGATCAGCAGACCACCCACTGCCGAAGCAGGAGCATCCACCAAGCCGCCCAGCACCGAGGCACTGAATGCCTTCATCGTCGCCATACCGCCCATCGAAGCAGAAAGCGAACCGTAGTACAGCGCATACAACATGCCGGCCACACCACCAATGCCGCAGCCGATCACGTTGCCCAGCAGCGTGGCACGGCTGACATCGATGCCCACCATAGCCGCCGCCTTGCGGTCCTGACTGACTGCACGCAGGATGACGCCCTGCTTGGTCTTGTTCAGGAACAGCGACAGCGTAATGCACAGTACCACCACTACCAGAACGACTGCACACTGCACATAGGTGATCAGATAGCCACCAATATGAATACCACCGAGAGCGATAACCTCCGGCATAGCTTTGGTCTCACTGCCGCAGACGATTTGTACCATGTTCTTGATGAACATACTCATGCCAATGGTGCAAATCAGCGGAATATAACGGGCCGCGCCGAAGAATTTTTCATAACAGACTTTATGGATCACAATTCCCGTCAGACCTGCGACCGAAAAACTGCACACAATCGTCAGCAGGATGTTTCCTCCGGTCAATGTGGCCGTATACAAGGCAGCAAACGCGCCGATCATGATCACTTCGCCGAAGGTGAAAGAAACCAACCCCACCACGCCTACAATGATCGTATACCCGATGGCGAACAGCGCATAAATGGCACCCTGACAGAGGCCGTTGATTAATTGTTCTACCAAATAGGTCATAATGCACTTCCTCTCACTGAAAAATGGCAGAAAAAGGGCCCGCGCTTTCCAAAATCAGAGGGCGCGGGCAGGAAGATCCGCAGACGTTACTCGTCGTGGGCGAGCATGTAGTCAGATACGGAGGTCAACACGCCGTCCTGATACTGAACGACCTTGTAACCACGGTGTACGGCACCTTCTTCGGTAAATTCAATGGGGCCCATCAGGCCTTCAAACCCTTCATAGGCTTCCAGCGCATCGCGCAGGGTATCCCGGGTCAGGTTGTCGCCACAGGTGCGGGCAGCTTCACAAACCAGCATGACGGTGTCGTAGGTGCTGACGCTGTGGAAAGACGGCGGCATGGAGGCACGCTCGGTAAATTCCGCCGTAAATTCCTTCGTTGCTTCATCATCGTCGCTGGGCACAAACGCAATGTTGGAGTAGATGCCGTTCACATCATCGCCCAACAGCTCTACCAACTGGTCGGTCAGCGCAGAGCCGGAGATCACGATGGGAACATCCCAACCGACCTGACGGATCTGCTTGACACAGTTGGCCACTTCGTTGTAGTTGGCGACAATGACGACCACCTCAGGTTCGGTCTGACGCATCTTGGAAACGATGGCCGTGTAGTCCTTTTCTCCGGCCGCTACGGCCTCTGTATCCGTGACGGTAATGCCCAAAGATTCGGCTTCCTCATTCATATACTTCAACATGTTCAGGCCATAGTCGTTGTTGGTATATACCATCGCGTAGGAGGCTGCTCCCAGCTCTTCATGGATGACACGGTTGATCAGGAAGGGACCATCGTCCTCCTGCACGCCGGTGGTGGCAAAGTTGTAGGAGCCAACCCGGGGGAAGTCGATCAGACCCGCAGAGGGAGAAACCTGCACCAGCTTGTTTTCTTCATAAATCGGTGCCGTTGCCATACAGCAAGTGCTAGAGAAATCACCGATGGTCGCCAGAATCTGTTCATTCTGACCGATCAGGCGAGCCACCTCAGCTGCTTCCTTGGCATCGTTTTTAGAGTCATAGCTTTCCAACACTACCGTACGGCCATTGATGCCGCCTTCGGCGTTGATTTTTTCCACCGCCATCTCGGCACCTACATTGAAGTGAATGCCGTACTCTGCACTATCACCGGTAACCGGGCTGGCCACCGCCAGATGAACTTCATTGCTAGTCTCAGCAGCAGAGGCGCCGTCCGAACTGCTCGACGAAGCCGACGTGCCGCAGCCCGCCAGCAGACTCGACATCAACGCGGCGGCAAGCAGGACACCAATTTGCTTTTTCATAATCCTTTTCTCCTTTTTTACGTTTTCTTTTTTGTGCGTTGCGTCTGGCAAACGGCGCCTGTATGCCAAAACTCCTGTGCACATCTTCTAGTTTTATTATACAACCGCGCGATATTTTGTAAACATACACAATTCTCACATTAAGAGCACAAAACACATCTTTCCCCGCAAAAGCACTTCTTCGTCTATTTTTTCCCACACGCGCCAGACTGCCAATAAACGTCTGCGCTGCCACTGCTGCCAAACGGTGAATGGGACAGCCTTTTCCAAACACAAATCTCTCTCCCTGCAATCCACCTCTTTTGACAAAGGCCTTTATCCTACGGCGCAGAGCATTTCTTGACAAAAAGCCCTTTTGGGGGTAAACTATTATCAATTACTGGTAGTCGTCTGACAAGAAGCAGCGGACAAAAGGTTGTCCGCTGCTTCTTTATTTTTTTGCCCAGTAATGCGAGTTTTATAAAGGAGAAGAGAAAGTATGCCCCAAACCAAATTGCAAAATGTCGTGTATACCATCATCATGGCGCTGATCATGGTATATGGTATGATCTGCTACAACGTCGCCCTGAACACCGGCGGCGTGACCAACGCCACCTTTGGCATGGCCTTGCACGAACTGCCCATCATGGCCCCCATCGCGGCCCTGCTGGAATTCTTCCTTGTGGAAAAGCTGGCCACCAAGCTGGCTTTCACGGTGGTGCGGCCCACCGACCGTCCCCAGATCATCACCTATGCTATCTCGACGATGATCGTCTGCCTGATGTGCCCTACCATGAGCTTGATCGCCACGCTGCTCTTCAAAGAGCCCAGCTTCGGCACTTGGATCCAGACTTGGGGCCTTAACATGCCCATGGCGCTGATCTGGCAACTGTTGTTTGCCGGTCCGCTGACCCGCCTGATTTTCCGCAATTTGTTCCGCAGCCAGTTGGCCCAGAACACCGCCCAACACTGATCCCTAATGAAAAAAGGCTGTCTTTCGACAGCCTTTTTCTTTTTCGCATTCTTTCGCGATCCCCCTTGACAATCGCCGCAAGATTTGTACAATAGGAATGGCAAATAATAAGTAGGCTTACAATAAGGAGGCCTATTATGGAATCTCTCCATTACTTATTGATGAAATCTCATTCACTGTTTTCCAAACGGGTATTGACCGAGGTAAGCCGCATCGGATTGACGCCGGGACAGCCCAAGGTGTTGGAATGTCTTTTGCAACAAGGGGAAGTGGACCAAAAGACCATCGCCGCCCACTGCGAAATCGAGCCCGCCACCGTGGGCAGCATTCTGCTGCGGATGGAGGATGCCGGACTGATCCAACGTCGGCAGAAAGACGGCAACCGCCGTTCGCTCTATGTTTCGCTAACCGAAACCGGTCGGGACGCCGCCCAACAGTTGGAAGGAATCTTTGGGCAGGTAGAAAGCGATGCCACGCACTGCTTTACTCCCGAGGAGGTGGCGACGCTCCAGCATCTGCTGAGCAAACTGTACGATTCTTTGCAAACTCGTCTGCAAACAAACCCGAATACAAAGGAGTGATTCCAACGGAACCCGTACAAGCCAACCGTTTTTCTTTGGTAAAACGGATTGTATTTTTATGCTTGGGCCTTATTACCATGGCATTTGGCGTGGCCTTTTCCATCCAAGCGGATCTGGGGACCTCCCCTATTTCCAGTGTGCCCTATGTGACAAGCACCATCTCGGGGTTGAGCGTGGGCACCACCACCATCCTTATGAATACCTTGTTTGTGCTGATCCAGATTGCTATTCTGCGCCGCCAATATGAATGGTTCCAACTGCTGCAGCTTCCGGCGGCGGTGCTGTTCGGCACAACCATCGATGCCGCCTCTCTGCTTGTAGGCAACATCACCCCCACCGCTTACTGGCAGCAATGGCTGCTCTGCCTGCTGGGCATCTTTTTGGTCGCGCTGGGCGTCAGTATGGAAGTTGCCGCCCATTTGATCACCACCGCCGGGGAAGGCATCGTACTGGCCATCTGCAAAGTAACCCCCGTCAAGTTCGGCAACATGAAGATGACGTTCGACTTAACGCTGGTGGCCTTATCTGTGGTGTTGTCTTTTACCTTTTTGAGGCATTTGGACGGCGTGCGAGAGGGCACCGTAGCTGCGGCTATTTTGGTGGGACAGCTTACCAAACGGCTGCAGCACCCCATGCATAAGATGGAGCTGGCCCTTCTGGCCTGAATGTCCTGCCCCTTCTGAACAGGGCGAAAATGCCTTGTTTTTCTATTTTCTTCCTAGCTGGAAGGCTTTGCCGTATTGATTTTAAAACCAAAAAACAGTATGATGATACTGCGGCAGGGTTCCTCCCGCCAGTTTGGAAAAAGGAGTTTTTTGATGGAAGATTATGTTCTGTTTACCGAATCGACCTGCGACCTGACCCCTGAACTCGCGCAGGAAATGGATATACAGGTACTGCCCATGACCTTCACCCTTGATGGTCAGAGCTACCGCAACTACCCCGACAACCGTGAGATGAGCCCCAAGGCCTTCTACGACAAACTGCGCAACGGCAGCATGTCTACCACCAGTCAGGTCGCCATCTCTGACTATGAGAACGCATTCACCCCGTTCCTCGAACAGGGAAAAGATATCCTCTATCTGGCCTTTTCCAGCGGTCTTTCCGGCACCTATCAGGCCAGCAAAGTAGCCATTGAGGAATTGCAGCAGCGGTTCCCCGACCGGCGAATGATCAGCATTGACAGTCTGCAGGCCAGCATGGGCGAAGGTCTGTTTGCCTACACCTTGGCGGCAATGCGCAAAAGCGGCGCCTCCATGGACGAGGTAGCCGCCTTTGCCACCGAGAATACCCAGCGGTTCTGCGCTTGGTTCACCGTCAATGACTTGATGTTCCTCAAGCGGCGCTGCCGCAGTGGCCGGCACGCTGCTGGGCATCAAACCGGTACTGCATGTAGACCCCGAGGGGCATCTGATCGCCATGGAAAAGGTTCGCGGCCGCCGCGCCAGTCTGGATGCGCTGGTCAAACACTTTGAGGCCACCGCCGACAAAAATTACGACGAGATGACGGTCTTTGTCAGCCACGGCGACTGCTTGGAAGACTGCCAGTATGTGGTGGACAAGATCAAAGCCCACGGCGTAAAGCGGGTCTGCATCGGCGACATCGGCCCGGTCATCGGCGCCCACAGCGGCCCCGGCACCGTAGCCCTCTTCTTCCTCGGCGGCCCGCGCTGAGTTGTTTTTTCCCAATAAAACATACCGCTCCGCATTGCTGTTGCCAGCGATGCGGGGCGGTTTTTTTAGTTTTTCAGATCGGCAGGGCGGTCAATGTCCTGCAGCTCTTCCGGCAGGCAGGGCACCCGCAGCACTTTTTCCAGTGCGGTGTTGAGCACCTTCCGTCCGCCCTGATCCCCTTCTAAACGATAGAGGGCCGGAGCCAGCGCTGCGCAGAAAAGTCCCGGATTGCCTACCCGGTCGCCGCAGGCTGCCGTAGCGGCCCAGACGCCGGGCTTGGCTAGATCGAGAAAGCGGGTCAGTGTTTCGGTCCGCAGCCGGGGTTGGTCGGCCACCAGAAACAAGAGAAAATCTTCTGCCGCCAGCGGTTCCACCGCATCCAGTCCTGCCCGGATGCTGTAACTTTGCCCTTGGTCACTCTGGGGGCTGGGCACCACCGCTGCCCCCCATGCCCGGGCCATCTCTGCGATAGCGGGGGTGTTGGTGACCACTGTTACCGCAGCATCAGAACGTGTTTGACACACCGTAGCCACCGTAGTCAGTCCATGGGCAAAGAGCGGGCGCCCCTGATAGTTGGTGAGCAGCTTGTCCGCCCCAAAGCGGCGAGAGGCCCCCGCCGCCAGATAGAGGATATGGGTCATGCCTTTTGCGCCTGCATGCCCAGCAGAACTTTTTCCGGCGTGATGGGCAAATCACGCACCCAGACGCCCGAAGCGCGGAACACCGCGTGGGCAATGGCCGGGGACGGGGTGTTGATGACGATTTCGCCGATGGATTTGGCACCGAAGGGGCCGGTGGGCTCGTAGCTGGACTCAAACTCCACCTGCAGGTGGCCCATATCCAACCGGGTGGGGATCTTATACTGCATGAGGGAATTTTCCCGAATGCGGCCCTTGTCGGTGTAGGTCACATCCTCGTACAGGGCCATACCAATGCCCTGCACGATGCCGCCTTCGGTCTGAACGCGGGCCAGATTGGGGTTGATGGGGGTACCGCAGTCCACCACGGCCTTGTAATCCAGCACCGTGACGCTGCCCGTTTCCTTATCCAGCTCGATCTCCACCATGCCCACCATAAAGGGCGGCGGCGATACCGGCGAAGAGTGAGTGGCCGTAGCCTGCACCACCGTGTTGTTGGCACACTGGGACCGGATGGCCAGATCGGCCAGACTGATCTCGGCGCTGCCGTCGCAACGGCGGACCGCCTTGCCGGTAAATTCCACCGCTTCGGGTTCGCAGCCCATAGCGTCCGCCCCCAGCTTGCAGAGTTGTTCTTTAAGTTTTTCGCAGGCTTCCTCTACGGCCTTGCCGGTAACATAGGTGGTGGAGGAAGCATAGGAACCGGAGTCGTAGGGGGAGGCATCGGAATCGGCACCGAAAACCGCCACATTGTCCAGATCACAGTCCATGCACTCCGCTACCATCTGGGCCAAAATCGTATCGCAGCCGGTGCCCATATCGGCGGCACCGATCATCAGGTTATAGAAGCCATCATCGCTGAGCTTGACGGTGGCAGACCCCACGTCCACGCCGGAAATGCCCGACCCCTGCATGGCCATAGCCACGCCGGCGGTCCGCACCTTGCCGTTGCCCATATCCCGCACCGGGAACTTGGCATCCCAGTCAAACAGTTCCTTACACCGGGCCATGCAGCGGTCCAGCGCGCAGGCGTTGGCGGGTTCGTTGTAGTAGGAGGGCATGATCATGCCCTCCCGGACCATATTCTGCTCCCGCAGCTTCACCGGGTCGATGCCCAGCCGGTCGGCCAGCTCGTTGACGGCGCTTTCCACCGCAAAGATGCCCTGCGTGGCACCGTAACCACGGTAGGCACCGGCGGCCTGTATATTGGTATAGACCACATCGTAGGCAAAGCGGAATGCCTCCAACCCACCGGTGTAGAGCGGAATGGACTTATGGCCCGACAGACCTACCGTGGTGGGACCGTGTTCGCTGTACGCGCCGGTGTTGGACAACGTATAGACATCCAACGCCCGGATCTTGCCGTTCTTGTCGGCGCCCAGACGCACATGGAGTTCCATCTCGTGCCGGGGGCTGCCGGCGATCTGACATTCCTCTCGGGAATAGATCATCCGCGCCGCACGGCCGGTTTTCCAAGTGACAAAAGCCGGATACACTTCCGACACCGAGGTCTGCTTGGCGCCGAAACCACCGCCGATGCGAGGCTTTTCCACATGGATCTTGGACTTGGGAATGCCCAGCGCAATGGCTAAGATCCGCCGCACATGGAAAACGATCTGGGTCGAGCTGATGACATGCAGCCGCCCATAGGGGTCGATCTCGGTGTAGGTGCGGAAGGTTTCCATCATGGCCTGCTGGCAGGGCTTGGTGTGCCACACATGGTCGATGACCACATCACAGTCCGACAGCACGGCCTCTACATCCCCGTCGCCGCAGGTTTCGCTGGCGCAAAGGTTGCGCTTGTTGTCGGCCCCCACGGGGCAAAGCGCCTCCCAGTCCGCCTCGGGATGGACCAGAATGGGGTTATCCTTGGCGGTGTGGGGGTCCAGCACGGCGGGCAGGACCTCGTAGTCCACCTTGATGAGCTTCATGGCCTTGTCCACGGCTTGTTCGGTCTCACCGGCCACAATGGCCACCGCATCCCCCACAAAACGCACCCGCTGATCCAGAATCAGCCGGTCATGGGGCGAGGGTTCGGGATAGGTCTGCCCCGCGTTGGTGTAACGATTCTGGGACACATCCTGATAGGTAAAAACGGCCACCATCCCCGGCACCTTCATCGCAATGTCGGTTTTGATGGAACGGATCAGCGCATGGGCATGGGGGCTGCGCAGCACCTTGACCACCAGACAATCCCGAGGGGTCACGTCCTCCACAAAGGCGGGCTTGCCCAGCAGCAGGTTCATGGCGTCCTTTTTACGGGCAGGCTTGCCCACATTTTTCAGTTCAGCCACGGTCCGTTCCCTCCTTTGCCGAATTTCGGGCGTTCAAAAAAGCCCGAATGCCCCGAAACTGTCCTTCGTACCCCGAGCAGCGGCACAGATTGCCCGCCAGATAGGCGCGGATCTCGTCATCGGTAGGATCGGGGTTTTCCCGCAGCAGGGCGATGGTGTTCATCACATATCCGGGATTGCAGAATCCGCACTGTTCGGCGCCCTGATCTGCAATAAAGGTCACAAAGGCCTGCGCTTCCTCCTGCAAGCCTTCCAGCGTCTGCACCTCGTGTCCGTCCGCCCGGGCAGCCAGCACCGAGCAGGACAAAACCGGTTGTCCGTCCAGCAGCACGGTGCACAGCCCGCAGTTGGAGGTTTCGCAGCCCCGCTTTACGCTGGCACAGCCATGGGCACGGACAAAATCCAGAAGCAGCGTATCAGCGTCGATGCTGTCCCGCACCGGACGGCCGTTGAGTTTGAGTTGGATCTCCATTATGCATCCTCCTTACAGGCCAGCAGGGCCCGGCGTACCAGCACCTTGCAGATGGCGCGGCGATAGTCCGCCCCGGCCCGCAGGTTGCTGCCGAAGGAAACTTCGGACGTCACCTGCTCGGCAAAGGCGGCGGCGCTTTCGGGGGTGATGCCCCCTGCCAGCAGGGCTGCGTCCCCCTCATAGAGTTTTGCCTTCATGGGACGGGCGCCCACCGCACAGCGCACGCCGTCCTGCCGCACCGCCACGGCGCAGGTCAGCACCGGGAAGTCGGTGGAAACGTTGCGCTGGGCCAGATAGGCTACCCGGCCCGGCTGTTTGGGCACGACCACGTGGGTCAGGATGTCCCGCTCATAGGGACGGGCGGCATAGTCTGCCAGCGGCACGGCGCCGCCGTGATGCAGTTCTACCACCGCATCCAAGGCCAAAAAGAGGGTCAGCACATCCGAAAAGCCGAACCGGCCATAAAGGCTGCCCCCCACGGTGGCCAGATTGCGGAACTGCACGCCCACGATGGAACGCACACTTTCGGCCATAGCGCCCCCGGTCAGGGCTGCCAGTCCGGGATGCTGTTCCAGTTCCCGCAGGGTGACCATCGCCCCGATGCGGAAGGCATCGGGGGTTTCCTCAATGTTGGAAAGGCCCAGATCGCACAGGTCGATGGCCGTGTCTACGGTGCGGTTCTGGGTTTTGAGCCACAGCATACCGCCCAGCACCACGTTGGCCCGCTTCTGGCACAGGGTATAGGCTTCGTCCAAGCTTTGCGCACGGACGTATCGCTTGATCGTCAGCAAGGTGGGTACCTCCTCCCAAGATGGGACTTGTGTTTGCTCTCAGTATAGCATGAAATGGGACAAAGAGAAAGCCCCGCCGGCACGGCGGGGCGACAAATTTTTGCCGTTTTATTGGTTGGCCGGCTGCTCTTCCGGGGTATCTTTGGGCAGCAGCACGTTGAGCAGAATCGCCACAAGGGCCGCAGGCACGATGCCGGAACCACCGAAGATCAACTGGACCAACTGGGGCAGACCTGCCAGCACGGCGGTGTTGGAGCCCATGCCGTAGCCAAGGCCCAGCGCCACCGATACGATGGTCATGTTGCGGGGGGTGAGTTTATCGCGGGTGATGAGCTGGATACCGCTCATGACGATGGACGAGAACATGATGACCGCCGCACCGCCCAGCACGCTCTGGGGCATGATGGAAACCAGCGCCGCCAGCTTGGGCAGCAGGCCGCAGAGCACGAGGAAGACGGCACCGAAGGCCAGTGCAGTACGGTTAACGATCTTGGTCATGGTGACCAGACCCACGTTCTGGCTGAAGCTGGTGTTGGGCAGCACGCCGAAGAAGGCGGCGAAGGTGGAGCCCAAACCGTCACAGATGATGCCGCCGGACAGTTCCTTGTCGGTGGCTTCACGGCCCATACCGCCTTCGGTCACGCCGGAGATATCGCCCACGGTCTCCACCGCGGTAACGATGAACATAACGGCCACCGGCAGGATGGCACGCAGGTCAAACACCGGCTTGACGGGCATAAGCTGGGGCACCGCGAACCAGGAAGCCTCGGCCACCTTGTTCCAGTTGAGCACCCAGGCTTTGGTGTACTCCACCCCATCGGCGGTAACGCCGGTGGGCGAAAGGAAGAAGGGCAGGATCGCGCAGATGATGTAACCGCAGACGATGCCGATGAGGATGCAGGAGGAGCTGGCCAGCCCCTTGCAGCCATGCTTGAAGATCAGAATGATGATCATAACGGCCAGCGCGATGAGCAGGTTTTCCATCGAGCCGTAGTCTTTAGCGGAAGTACCGCCGCCGAAAGAGCCCACGCCTACGCTGATCAGCGAAAGACCGATGGACATAACCACGGTACCGGTGACCACCGCCGGGAAGAAGCGGCGCAGGGGTTTAAGGAAGGCACCCAGCACCGTTTCAAACAAACCGCCCACGATGGACGCACCCATCATGGCGCCGTAGCTCAGGATGCCGCCGCCCATGATCTGGTTGACGCTTTGGAATACGCCGATAAAACCGGAACTGGTACCCATGATAATGGGCACCTGACCGCCGATAGGACCTACCGAGAACAACTGGACCAGTGTGACGATGCCCGCCACCAGCATGGCATTTTGCAGCAATGCCACCTGAATCTGGGCGAACTCCTCGGCCCCGCCGCCTGCCGCACAGGCACTGGTGATGATCAAAATGGGGGTCAGGTTGCCCACAAACATGGCCAGCACGTGCTGCAGGCCCAGGGGGACTGCTTGCCGCCAAGGCAACTTGCCCTTGAAGTCGTAAGGAGTTACATACTCCTGCGCTTCCTTCTGTTGGATCTCCTCTTTCATACAGATGCCGCCTTTCTTCCGACACTTGGGTTCTGTTTTTCGGGCGCTTCTTTCCCCAAATCAGCGCCCTACAAGCCAAAAACATCCCTCTATTATAACAATAGAAGGATGTTTTCTGTCAATATCCGACGGGCCCTGCTGCAAAAATACGGCAAAACCGCAAAAAATGTTGCAAGAATCCCGAGGGTTTTTGCCTATTCTCCACCACAGCCATCCCGCAAGGTACAGAACAGCTCCCCCGGTTGGGTCCCTGCCACCACCCGCAACTGGGGATAGAGCGGTGCCAAGGCTGCTTCCACCGCCGGGGCACCGTCCCCGGGGTGAATCTCGCCGCAGAGCTGCCCCCTTTGCATCAGCAGCAATCGGTCACAGTAGCGCAGCGCCAATGCCGGGTCGTGCAGCACGACGAGTCCGGCCTTGCTCTGCCCCCGCACCCAGCGGCGCAGGGTGGCGAAGAGCCGATGGGTGTTGGTGAAATCCAGTGCACTGTTGGGTTCGTCCAGCAGCAGCACCGGCGTATCTTGTACCGCTACCCGGCACAGGTGGACCAACTGCCGTTGTCCCTCGCTGAGGGCGGCGCAGTCGGTGTCCAGCAAAGGTTCCACCCCAAAAGTCCGGGCGATCTGCTCCACCCGTTCAGCGTCACCGGGTTGGGGGCCGCCGAACAGTCCGCTGTGGACGTACCGTCCCATGGTGATGACCTCCCGCACCGTCAAGCCCGGCAATACACCCACCCGTTGGGGCAGCAGTGCCAGACAGCGGGCCCGGCGGCGGGCCGACAGGGCAAGGCAATCCTGCCCACAGACCCGCACCGTACCGGCAAACACTTTGCCGTTACCACTGATGCCCCGCAGCAGGGTGGATTTGCCGCAGCCGTTGGGCCCCAACAAAGCGGTCAGTTCCCCGGCTTGCAGGACCAGCGATGCCGAACGGACCACCGGCCGGCGATACCCCACCGTCAGGTTTTCCGCTTCAAGCAGCATCATCTTGCCCCCTTCCGCGGATGAGCAGTACCGCCAGCACCGGTGCGGCAAACAGCACCGTGAAGATGCTCAGCGGCAATTCCGCCCCCTGCCCGGCATTGCGGGCCAACAGGTCGGCCAGCAGCATCAGGTCGGCGGCTACCAGCGCACAGAGGGGCAGAAACGCCCCACCCCGCCGCCGCAGCAAGCCGTAGGCGATATGGGGCGCGATCAGCCCGACAAAGGAGATGACCCCCGCCACACTGACCACGGCGGCCACCATCAGGGTCGTCAGCGCCAGCAGCAGCGCCCGCCAGTGGCCGGGCTCCAATCCTGCCGACCGGGCGCTCTCCTCCCCCAGCGAGAGCAGCGCCGCCTGCCGCCGAAAAAGCAGTACCAACACCAGCCCCACCAACACCGGCGGTGCCATGGCGGTGAATTTCGCCAGCGTAATGGCCGAAAGGCTGCCCATCGTCCAATATTCGATGGCGGCCAGTTCCCCGTTGGGGTCGGCCATGGTTTTCAGCAGCATAACACCCGCCTCGGCCAAGGCACTGACCAAAATGCCGGCCAGCACATAGGTGGCTGTACGGTCCGCCCGGGCCGCCTGCACCAGTGCCAGCACTGCTGCCAGACTGAGCAGACCGCAGACAAAGGCACCGCCCATGATTTGTACGGCGCTGCCCGCCCCCCACACGATGGCGGCAGCCGCCCCGAAGGACGCGCCCCCCGCCACACCGGTGAGGTCCGGCGAAGCCAGCGGATTGCGGAACACCGTCTGATAGACCCCACCGGCGGTGCCCAACGCCAACCCGGCCAGCAGCGCCACCCCCGTGCGGGGCAGCCGCAGGGTAAAAAAGACCCGGGCTTCCATGGTATCCCGCAGACCGCCCCCCAGCAGGGTAAGGATCTGCCCCACGCTTAACGGAAATGTGCCCACGCAGACCGACGCCGCCGCCAGTACAACCAGCAGCAGGAGCACCCCTAGGGTGCAAATACGGGTGCGTGAGCGCATAGAAAAATTTCCTTTCAGTATATTTTTGAAAAAATATACAGTTTGTTATTTCGTGATCAGCGAAGCATCCGGAGTAAAGCCGTAGAAAGTCTGGTAGAAATTCTGGGCATCGGCGGTAAACTCCTCAAAGGAATAGGCATCGGGATGCAGCACGCTGGTGAGCCACAGCACGCCCAAAATGCCGGAAGGCGTGGGGGAATCCCACTCGTCCAGACCCTGCGGCATGGTGTAGACCGCACCGTTCTGGACCGCAGGCAGGTCCGCCAACTGGGCATCCGCCAGCAGGTCGTCGGCGGTGTACTCTGCGCCGGAGGGAATCATCAGCACTTCCGGTGCCAGCGAGAGCAGCGTTTCGTAGGAAACCTCGGCCCAGTAATCTTCCTCGATGCCGGCTGCCGCGTTAACGCCGCCCGCCTGCTCGATGAGGTCATTCTGGTACATAGCAGCAGGGGCCACGGTCAGGTAGCTGCTGTTGCCCAGCAGGCAGACGGTGGGTTTGTCCAGATCCTGCGTCATCTGGGCAGCCCGGTCCAACTGCTCGTGGTTGTAGTCCAACAGGGCCTGCGCCTCTTCCTCGGCGCCGCAAGCCTGCCCGATAAGGGTGAGCATCGTTTCCAGCCCTTCCTGCGTTTCGGGGTCCACCACCATCACGGTGATGCCCAGATCTTCCAGCGTCTGGGCATTGTCCGCCAATTTCTTGGGCATGATGACCAGCTCAGGATCCAGCGAGGCTACCGCCTCCACATTCAGTTCCTTCAGGGTGCCCACCTGCGTGAGTTCGGGCAGTTCGGGGGCGGCCAGCGCGTAGATGGCGCGGGTGTCGGCCTTATTCTCCAAACCGACGATCTTATCCTTCTGGCCCAGCGCGATCAGCGCATAGGTGGTGATGTAGTAGCAACTGACAACACTTTCGGCAGGCTGCTCCAGCGTGACGGTACGACCCGCCTGATCGGTCAGCGTAATGCCGGTGCTTTCCGGGGTGGCAGCGGCGGGCTGGGATGCCGCCTCCGACGTGGCGCTCTCTGCCGCAGACGAAACAGACGACGCCGCACCGCAGGCCGTCAGGTTGAACGCCAGCGCAGCCGCCAAGGCCAGCGCCGTGATTTTTTGTACAAAACGGGGTTTCATTCCATCTTCCTCCTTCATTGCAGCCCATTCCGGCCGCTACGTTATTCTAGCACAAGAATAACGCCCTGTCAAAGGAGGTATGACTTTTCTTAAAAATCTGCAAACCAGCGCCCAAAGGATCGGCGCACCGCCTGCTCGCTCTCCCATTGCAGGGCGCGGTAGCGGCGCAGCAGTTCCCACGCCCGGGGCGTCAGCAGCGAGCCGCCGCCTCCTGCCCCGCCGCCGTGGCGTTCCACCATGGCAAAGCCCCATTGGTGTTCCAGCTCTTTCAGCATCTTCCACGCTTTGGAGTAGGCCATCCCCATGACCGACGCCGCCTGATGCAGCGACCCGGTGCGCGCCACCAGTTCCAACAGTTCCAGCGGACCGGGGCCAAAGCATTTTTCCTCCCGGAAGAGCCGTACTCCCGCCGCCGCGTGGAGCGGGGCGGGCAGGTCCGGGGCCAACCGGGCCCGCACCGCGGCCGGGGCTTCCTCGTCCAGATCGATCTGCACCGCCGAAGTACGGGCCCGCAGGGCGTTCAGGTGGGGCAGATCCTCCCCCTTGACGGTCACCACCACGGTCTGGGGGCCATCTAGCAGGGCGTTCAAGGCCGCCAGATACCCGGTGCAGTCCCGCTCAAACCGCCCCACCTCATCCACCAACACGGTGGGGGCATCGCTCTGGGCGGCGGCGCGCAGTACCTCGGTGCCAAAGCCCGCAAAGGCTTCGGGGATGCCCCGCACCTGTCCGGCCTCCTCACGGCTGATGGGGACCATGGTACCGGTGGTGAGATCTTGCAGCGAGAACAGCGGTCCCCCCGCACAGCGTCCGGTGCATAGGGTGCGCAGCCCTGCCACCGGTTGGGGCAGCCGGTCACAAAGCCAATGGGCCAATCGGGTTTTGCCGCGGTAGGGGCGGCCTGTCACTATATACTGTGCCATGGATTTGCTCCTTTGTACGGGTTGGTTTGCCGCCATTGTACCACAAAGCCGCTGCCGGTGCAAAAGGCGCATACTTGACGGACTAACGCGAAAGGTTGTATCATAGAAATAGTAGCAAGGTATCGGCGTGTTCGCACAGGATGTACTGCGCGGACACGCCGCTTTTTTGCCGCCGAATCCGCCGCCCGCCGGGGCGCATAAGGGAGTGTATACACCATGATGGATGCGATCGTACAATTCATCAACGTGACCAACCAGTGGGTCTGGGCTTGGCCTACCATGCTGTTGCTGTTGGGCACCCACCTATTTATGACGGTGCGTACCCGGGGCATTCAGCGCAAGCTGCTCACTGCCATTCGGTTGTCGGTGACCAAGGACCCCGACGCCGAGGGAGAGGTTTCCCAGTTTGCCACCCTGACTACCGCACTGGCCTCCACCATTGGTACCGGCAACATCATCGGAGTAGGCACCTCCATCGCATTGGGCGGTCCCGGCGCGGTGTTCTGGTGCTGGATCACCGGTATTTTCGGCATCGCCACCAAATATGCCGAGTCGCTGATCGCCGTGAAATACCGGGTCAAAACCAAGGACGG
The DNA here is from genome assembly GCF_937890665.1 of uncultured Subdoligranulum sp. The sequence continues at coordinate 34,903 of NZ_CALADU010000273.1, read as the reverse complement.
CCGGATGCAGGGCGGCGCCATGTATGCGCTGGAACGGGGACTGCACTTGAAATGGCTGGGCGTATTGTTTGCCCTCTTCGGCACGCTGGCCTCTTTCGGCATCGGCTGCGCCACGCAGGTCAACGCCATCGCTACGGTGTGTCAGGCCAATCTGGGCATTCCGCCCTGGCTGGTGGGCTTGGTGGTGGCAGCCCTAACGGCGCTGGTCATCTTCGGCGGCATCCAGACCATCGCCAACGTCTGTGAAAAGCTGGTGCCCTTCATGGCGGCCTTCTATATTTTGGGTTGTCTGGGCATTTTGGTCTACAACCGCGACTTTCTGTGGGCGGCCATCACCACCATTCTGCGGCTGGCTTTCACCCCCGGTGCGGCGGCGGGCGGCCTGACCGGCGGCGGCATCATGCTGGCCATGCGGTACGGCATTGCCCGGGGGCTTTTTTCCAACGAATCCGGTATGGGTTCGGCCCCCATCGTGGCGGCCGCTGCCCAAACCCGCAACCCGGTGCGGCAGGCTTTGGTATCTGCCAGCGGCACCTTCTGGGACACCGTGGTGGTCTGCCTGATGACCGGTCTGGTACTGGTGTCCAGCATTATGAAAAACCCCGCCATTGATATGGGCTCCATCTCGGACGGCGGCATCCTGACCACACTGGCTTTCGACCAGATCCCCGTGCTGGGCCCCATCATTTTGGTGGTGGGCATCATCTCCTTCGCCTTCTCCACCGTGTTGGGCTGGTCCTACTACGGCGAGCGGTGTCTGGAATATCTGGTGGGCCGCAAGGGCCAGATTTTCTACCGGGTGGTGTATGTAGCGGTAGCCGCCATCGCCCCGGTAGTCGCCCTGAATCTGGTTTGGACGGTGGCCGACACCCTTAACGCTTTGATGGCCATTCCCAACTTGATTGCCGTTTTGCTCTTGTCCGGTGTGGTGGTGCGGGAAACCAACCTTTATATTCATGATCTTGACAAATGCTGCGAGGACACCGTCCCCGTGGTGGATCGATAACAACACCCTATGCGCCGGGTACCGTTTCGACGGTATCCGGCTTTTTTCTGTTCTTCGCGGCATCTTTATACCGTCTTAATATCACAGGCAGGATATTTATCCTTTCTTAACTACCACGGACCTATAATGAGAGGATGAAATCCATGTATAAACTGAGGCTTTTGTGTATGGCAGGCATTCGTCCGCCACGGCTGACCACCTTCCAGACCATCATTCTGCTCTTTGCAGCGGTCATTCTGGGTGGCAGCCTGCTGCTGATGCTGCCCTTCGCGGCGCAGGACGGCACGGTACCCCCCCTTTAAGCAAGCATTGTTCACCGCCACTTCGGCGGTCTGCGTTACCGGGCTGGTGGTGCAGGATACCGCCACCCACTGGTCCTGGTTCGGGCAGGCCGTGATTTTGACCCTGATCCAAATCGGCGGTATGGGCGTCATCACAGTGGCAGCCTTCTTCTCCCTGTTGTCGGGGCGCAAGATCTCGCTGATGCAGCGGGGCACCATGCAGGAAGCCATCGCCGCCCCCAAAGTGGGCGGCATCGTTCGGCTGACCGGCTTTATCATTAAGGCGACCCTCTGCATCGAGGCGTTGGGCGCCTTCTGCATGATGCCGGTCTTCTGCCGGGATTACGGCCTTCGCGGGATCTGGATGGCAGTTTTCCACTCGGTCTCGGCGTTCTGCAATGCCGGTTTCGATCTGCTGGGTACCCCCGATGCCCTCTACCCTTCCCTGACCTCCTACCGGGCCGAGCCCATCATCAACCTGACCATCATGGCCCTGATCGTGGTGGGCGGCATCGGCTTCTTAACCCGGGACGACATCCGGGCCAACAAGCTGCGCTTCCATCGCTACCGTATGCAGAGCAAGGTCATTCTGGCCACCACCACCTTCCTGATCATCGTACCGGCGCTCTGGTTCTTCTTTGGGGAGTTTTCCGCACTGCCCACCGGGGAACGACTGTTGGCGTCGCTGTTCCAGTCGGTAACGCCCCGCACGGCCGGTTTCAACACCGCCGATCTGACCGCCCTCACCGGTGTGGGACAGGGCGTCACCATCCTGCTGATGCTCATTGGCGGTTCGCCGGGGTCCACCGCCGGTGGTATGAAAACCACCACCGCGGCGGTGCTCTTTGCCAACGCGCTGGCGGTCTTTCGCCGGGAAGCGGAACCGCATTTCTTTGGCCGCCGCATCGACAGCAAAGCAGTGTCCAGCGCTTCCACCATCTGTTTTCTGTATATCACCCTGTTTTTGGGCGGCGGCTTCGTCATCAGCGCCGTAGAGGGACAGCCTCTCTCCGCCTGTCTGTTTGAAACCGCCTCCGCTGTGGGCACCGTAGGCCTTTCGCTGGGACTCACCCCCACCTTAGGTCTGCTGTCGCAGGGGATTCTGATCGCTTTGATGTTCATTGGCCGCGTGGGCGGCTTGACCTTGATCTACGCGGCCCTGTCCGGCTTCTCCAAAGCGGGCAGCCGTCTGCCGCAGGAACGCATCACCGTCGGCTGACGGGGAAAGGAACCATCCTATGAAATCCTTTTTGTTGATTGGCCTTGGCCGCTTTGGCCGGCACATCGCCATACAGCTCAACGCACAGGGCCATCAGATCATGGCCGTAGACTCTAACGAGGACCGGGTCAATGATGTACTGGACATCGTGACCAACGCCCAGATCGGCGACAGCACCAACGCCGAGTTTCTGAAAGCGCTGGGCGTACGCAACTTTGATGTCTGCATCGTTGCCATCAGCGGTGATTTCCAGAGTTCGCTGGAAACCACCTCTCTGTTAAAGGAACTGGGAGCCCAGTTGGTGGTATCCCGGGCCGAGCGGGACGTGCAGGCCAAATTCCTGCTGCGCAACGGCGCCGACGAGATCCTTTACCCCGAAAAGCAGCTAGCCAAATGGGCAGCGGTGCGGTACGGTTCCAGCCATCTGGTGGATTATGTGGAACTGGACGCCAACAACGCCATTATGGAAGTACCCGCCCCCGAAGGATGGGTGGGCAAGACGGTCGGTGACATCGATATCCGCAAAAAGTACGGCATCAACTTGCTGGGTATCAAGCGCAACGGCGCCATCGACGTGAACATCTCCTCCGGCACGGTGCTGCCTGTCGACAGTACCCTGCTGGTGTTGGGAGAATACCACTCCATCAAGCGCTGCTTCCATTTGTAAGCGAAAGAAGGCGGTTTCCGTGAAAGACATCGTGCTGGCGATCTGCATGCTGGCGGCGGGTGGATTCGGCTGGGGGGTTTGCTCCCGGCTGGATGCCTTTGTGCTGCGCAGCCGCCGTCAGCAGGAGGCGGTATATGCATGGCACGGCACCAACCATCCCATGATCTGCGGGCACAAATTGTGCCCCGGTGGCAAGATCTTTTGGTGACCTTACTGATCCTAACGGCAGCAACGGTCATCGGCAACGTTTTTTGGCAATTTGCCTTTACCAAAGCCAATATCATCTCGGTGTACATCTTGGGGGCGCTGCTCACCTCGCTGTTCACCAAGAGTTATTTCTGCGGGGTGCTCAGCTCGGTGGTCAGCGTCCTGCTCTTCAACTTTTTCTTCACCGAACCACGACTGACCCTGCACGCCTACGAAAAAGGGTACCCCATTACCATCGCCATCATGCTCATCGTTTCCATCGTTACGGTGACGCTGGCCATCCAGAACATCCGCAATATCGAGGAGAAGGAGCGCGCCGCCCTGCTGGCCAAGAATGAGCAACTGCGGGCCGATCTGCTGCGAGCCATCTCTCACGATCTGCGCACGCCGCTGACTTCCATCTCAGGTAATGCGGCCAATTTGCTGGCCAATGACGCCAAGCTGGACGACGAAGCCCGGCATCAGATTTTCCTGGACATCTACGATGATTCCTTTTGGCTGATCAATCTGGTGGAGAATCTGCTCTCCATCACCCGCATTGAGGATGGACGCATGAACCTGCGCCTTTCCACCGAACTGGTGGGAGAGGTCATCGAGGAGGCGCTGCGGCACGCCAATCGCAAGAGCAGCGAACACACCATTCAGGTGGACCTGCCCGACGAGCTGTTATTAATTAGCCCGCATGGACGCCCGCCTCATTGTACAGGTGCTCATCAATCTGGTGGACAACGCTGTGAAATACACCCCCGCCGGCTCTACCATCACAGTGGCGGCCCGGCAGCAGGATGGCTTTGCCGCCCTGTCGGTGACCGACAACGGTCCCGGTATTCCGCCGCAGCTTCAGTCCCATGTGTTTGATATGTTCTACACCGGCGAGCACACCGTGGCGGACAGCCGCCGCAGTCTGGGTCTGGGGTTGGCACTCTGCAAGACCATTGTGGATGCCCACGGCGGCACCATCACCCTGACCGACAACATACCGCACGGCTGTGTTTTCACCTTTACCGTGCCGCTGGGGGAGGTAACACTGCATGAATAAACCGTTGATCCTCATTGTGGAGGATGACGCACCCATCCGCAACCTGATGACCACCGCCCTGAAAGCCCACGACTACCGCTACACCGTGGCAGACTGCGGCGAAGCTGCGCTGCGGCAAGCCGCCACCAGCAACCCCGACATTATGCTGCTGGATCTGGGCCTGCCCGATTTAGACGGCGTGGAAGTCATTCGCCGGGTGCGCAGTTGGTCGGACCTGCCCATCATCGTCATCAGCGCCCGCAGCGAGGATTCCGACAAGATCGAAGCGCTGGATTCCGGCGCCGACGACTACCTGACCAAGCCTTTCTCGGTGGAGGAGCTGCTGGCCCGACTGCGGGTGACCCAGCGCCGGCTGGCTACTATGCACAGCGGCGGCAGTCCGGTATTCACCAACGGGCAACTGACCATCGACTTTGCCGCCGGATGTGCGTTTTTGAACGGGCAGGAACTGCACTTGACCCCCATCGAATACAAGCTGCTCTGCCTGATGGCCCACAACTGCGGCAAGGTGCTGACCCATACCTACATCACCCAAAAGGTGTGGGGCACTTCGTGGGAGAATGACGTGGCTTCGCTGCGGGTCTTTATGGCGACCCTGCGCAAAAAGCTGGAATCCGCCCCCGGTTCCCCCAAGTATATCCAAACGCACATCGGTGTGGGCTACCGCATGATGAAAATTGAATAAAGAAAGACGGCCGTTTCCCCTATTTCGGGATGCGGCTTTTTTCACACCACCTGTTCCGGCCAAAGCACCTCTTCGCTTTTTGCGAGGCAGCGTGCCTGTATGTACCAAGGAGCCTGACAGGCCGATATGCAGCGCCCAGCAAGCGCCCGCGCCGGGTGGTATTGCTTCTTTTGTTTAAAAGTGGTATGATAAAGTACTGTACAATTCTGGGAAAGGAGGGCGGCACCATTGCAGGAAAGGCAAGAGGCTACTCCGGTCTGCGACATTATGGGCGTGCAGATCGCGGTGACCGACATGGACAAAACCGTGCGCCAGATTGAGAAGAATCTGGACCTTTGGCGGGGCGAATACATCTGCGTGGCCAATGTACACACCACTGTCACCGCCCACGAGGATCCCGAATACCGTGCGATTCAGAACGGTGCCGTACTGGCTTTGCCCGACGGCGGTCCCTTGTCCCAATACAGCCGCCGCAAAGGCTATGCCGATGCAGCCCGCGTGACCGGTCCCGACTTGATGCAGCATCTGCTGCGGGAGCGCGCCCACACACCATACCGCCACTATTTTTACGGGTCCACCCCCGAAACGCTGACACTGCTGCGGGAAAAGATCTCCCAAAGCTATCCTGACGCCGTGGTCGTTGGGATGGAGTCGCCCCCCTTTCGCCCCCTGACACCGGAGGAAGATGCACAAGCGGTAGCCCGTATCAATGAAGCCCATCCCGATTTTGTCTGGGTCGGGTTGGGCGCCCCCAAACAGGAACGGTGGATGGCACAACACCGGGGCGCCGTGCATGCGTTGATGCTGGGCGTGGGCGCCGCCTTTGACTATGAGGCCGGCAACATTCGCCGCGCCCCCCAGTGGATGCAGCGCTGCAATTTGGAATGGCTGTATCGCCTGCAGCAGGATCCCAAGCGGCTTTTCAAACGCTATTTTGTCACCAACACCAAGTTCCTTTGGTGGGTTTTGCGCCATTAAAACGTAAAAAACCGGGGCACCCCAGTGGGGTGCCCCGGTTTGTATTCTGTTTTATTCCTCGGTGAAGGAATCCTTGCCCAGACCGCAGACCGGGCAGACCCAATCAGCGGGCACATCCTCCCAAGCGGTGCCGGGCGCAATGCCGTTATCGGGATCGCCCACCGCGGGATCATACTCATAGCCACAAGGGCAAACATACTTCTTCATAGTAAAACGCTCCTTTTATAATTTGGTAAACTGTGTAAACAAAGAGATCAGGCCTTCCACAGACCGTGCAGGTTGCAGTAAGCATACACCGCCACAACCTCGTCACCAGCCGTCAGGGCAAAATCGGCCTTGGGGGCCTCACCGGGCTTCAGATGCTTGATCTGACTGCCCTGCTTGGTCTGCACCGAGATCCACTGGATGTAGTGGGCATCCTGCATGGGATGCTCCACGCTGCCCACGGTCACATGGACTACGCCGTTTTCCACCGTGTAGACGGGAATATGCTTCTCGTGGGCGGCTTCCACCGTACCGGCCACCAGCGGGGTCATCTTCTGGCCGCAGCAGAAGACGGGCACGCCCTTGTCCTCTACCATGGTGATGATATTGCCGCAGTGTTCACAGATAAAATATTTCAATTCCATAGCTTGCCTCCTTGGGTTTGCTTTGTCAAAAGAATAAGATTGTTTCTCATCGGACCGTGCTCCCCGGTCCATGGCTTTATTTTTATTATATCATACTATTTTACTTTGTAAAGACCTTTTTAAGATTTATTATTATTTTTCTGAAATGTACAACCGCCCTGTACAATCGACTGTAAAAAAGGTACAATAATAGCACTATGCACAAAGGGGAATCGCTATGAAACGATTGGTGGTGGGGCTGCTGGCCCATGTGGACAGCGGCAAAACAACACTGGCCGAAGGATTGCTGTACCGCGCGGGGGTCCTGCGCAAGTTAGGACGGGTAGATCACCGGGACGCATTTCTGGACACCGACGCGCAGGAACGGGCCCGGGGCATCACGATCTTTGCCAAGCAGGCCGTGTTGGCACTGCCTGCCGCCGACGGCGCCGAGGAAACCGAGTTGACCCTGCTGGACACGCCGGGCCACGTGGATTTTTCTGCCGAAGCGGAGCGTGCCCTTCAGGTGCTGGACTATGCGGTTCTGGTCATCAGCGGCACCGACGGTGTGCAGGCCCATACCGAAACGCTGTGGAAACTGCTGGCCCGGTACCGGGTCCCCACCTTGGTCTTTGTCAATAAGATGGATCTGCCCGGCGCCGATGCCGCGGTACGTCTGCGGGAGCTGCGGGGCCGCTTCGGGGACGGGTGCGTGGATTTCACTACCACGCCGGACTCCGAAGCCTTGGCGCTGTGCAGCGAGCCGCTGATGGAAGAAGTGCTGGCCGAAGGCACGCCCCACCCCGACACAGTGGTAACCGCCATTGCCAGACGGCAGGTATTCCCCTGCTTTTTCGGTGCGGCGCTGCGGCTGGAAGGTCTGGACCGGCTGCTGCAAGCCTTGCAGACCTTGACCCGCATGCCGCCGGTTTGGCCGGAATTTGGCGCCCGGGTCTTCAAAATCAGTCAGGACGACGCCGGTACCCGGCTGAGCTGGCTGAAGGTAACAGGCGGCGAGCTGCCGGTGAAAGCCGTACTGCCCGGCGGCGAAAAAGCCGACGCTTTACGGTTGTACAACGGCAGTAAGTTTCGGTTGGTCAGCACGGCACTGCCCGGCATGGTCGTGGCGGTAGCCGGCCCGGCAGCCACCCGCCCCGGGCAAGGGCTGGGCGCCGAGGCTGACGCCGAGGCACCGCTGTTGGAGCCGGTGCTGAACTACCGGGCGGATTGCGCCGACGCCGACCCCCACACCTTACTGCGGGCGCTGCGCACCTTGGAGGATGAAGATCCCCAGCTGCATGTGGCATGGCGGGACGACTTGGCCGAGGTCCACGTCCAGCTGATGGGCGAAGTTCAACTAGAAATTTTGCAGACCTTGCTGCAAAGCCGGTTTGAGTTGAAGGTCACCTTCCAAGAGGGCGGCATTTTATACAAAGAAACCATCACGGCAGCGGTGGAGGGCATCGGACATTACGAGCCTTTGCGCCACTATGCCGAGGTACACCTGCTGCTGGAGTCGGGGCCTCGGGGCAGCGGTGTACAGTTGGCAGCGGACTGCCCACCCGACACGCTGGCAGAAAACTGGCAGCGGTTAGTGCTGACCCATCTGGCAGAGCGCACCCATCCCGGGGTGCTCATCGGCGCGCCCCTGACCGATGTACAGATCACCTTGGTGGCAGGCCGTGCGCACCTGAAGCACACCGAAGGCGGAGATTTCCGGCAAGCCACCTACCGGGCGGTGCGGCAGGGGCTGCGAATGGCCCAGCGGCAAAACGCCGTGCAGTTGCTGGAACCGTGGTATGCTTTCACCTTGGAAGTTCCCGCCGAAGCCATCGGCCGGGCCATGGCGGACATCCAGCGGATGTGCGGCAGCTTTGACCCGCCCGAAACACTGGGCGATACCGCCCGCTTGACCGGACGGCTGCCGGTGGCCACCGCCCGGGGCTACGCCCGAGAGATTGCCGCCTACACCCACGGGCTAGGCCGCTGGTCCGTACTGCCCGCCGGGTACGAAGCGTGCCACAACGCCGAGGAAGTCATGACCGCTGCGGCGTATGACGCCGACGGCGATCTGGAAAACCCCGCCGATTCGGTATTTTGTTCCCACGGAGCCGGGTATGTGGTCAAATGGGACGAGGTTCCCGCCAAAGCCCATGTGGACAGCGGGCTGGCCCGTCGGCTGGCACCGGCAGGACAGCCCACAGACGAAGAAGCGGATGCCGGCGCGCGGCGGCGCCGTGCCGACGCCTACCGCGGCACGCTGGAACAGGACAAGGAACTGCTGGCTATCTTTGAGCGCACCTACGGGAAGATCAAACACCGGGGCGAAAACGGCACCGACGCCAAAAAGGCAGCCCGGGCAGCGCTGCATACAACCCCTGCCAGTACGCAGGCCCCCGCCAAGCCCCAGCCCACCGGGCCGGACTACCTGCTGGTGGACGGCTACAACGTCATTTTTGCGTGGGACGATCTGCGCCGAATTGCCGAGAGCAATCTGGATGCAGCCCGACGCCGTCTGATGGATATTTTGTGCAACTATGCCGGCTATAAACGGTGCGTGCCCATTTTGGTCTTTGACGCCTACAAGGTGCGGGGCGGCGTACGTGAGGTGGAAAAATTCCACAACCTATACGTAGTCTACACCAAAGAAGCCGAAACCGCCGATATGTACATCGAGCGGGCCACCCACGAACTGGCCAAGGAACGCCGCACCCGGGTGGTGAGCAGCGACGGTGCCGAACAGGTCATCGTGCTGGGTCACGGTGCGCTGCGGGTGTCGGCCCGGGCCTTTGCCGAGGAAGTAGCCGCCGTGGAAAAAGAGATCCGAGAGTTTTTGCAAGAATAACCCAAAGAAAGCCGCCAAGGGGCCCACTGTGTATTGTGCATCCCTTGACGGCTTTTTTTGCTTGGTGGGCTTACGGCTTGTTCACAATCGCTTGGATCAATTTGGATTGCAAGCGTTGTTTCATCTCTTCATCCACCCCTAGGTAGGATCTCCCCTCCTTGTCGTATTGGACGCGGGTGCAGAGCTTGTTGATGTAGTGGTCGTAGTACCGCAAAACACGGTTCACCGCCAAGGGATCCCCGGCGCGGGCCGCCTCAATAACCGAGAGAGGCAGCAGTTTTTTCCCGTTAAAAGTCGCTTCTTCCATGGTGTTTTCCTCCGTCATAGGTCAAGATGTTTCGCAATTCCCGCAGGGTTTTTGCCCTGTGCCGCTGTACGGCGCTGCGGGACATCCCCATACGAGTGCCAATTTTCCCATCCTTCATCGTCAGGACGCAGTGCAAAATCAAAATTTGCCGTTCCCGCGGGGGCAATCCCGCAAAAGCTGTGGCCAGCCGTTCATCTTGAATGGGCAGGTCACAGCCAAAAGCGGAAAACACAACATGGTCACTGGGATATACGTCCCACAGGCCAAATTGCTCCATCTCGCCGGCGGCAAGGGCGCTGAAGGTGGTTTCCCGTTTTCTTCGACGGGCTTCATCCCGGTAATGGGTCCACATCTCACGGCGGAGTACCGTTTTGCAGAAAGCGTCGAACCGGTGGCAGGCTCCTGTATCGTGCATCGTCTTCTCACCTCCCTTCCGCGGGGGTGTGAGAAGAGTGGGACAGCCCAGCCGTCCCCAATGTTTCGGTTACCGCGGCCGTCCCGGCCCGCTCCGAAAGGCCGCGGCAACCAGCCGATGCCTTGACGCAGCGTTCCACCCTTTCGGGCGGAAAAAGAACAGGTCATCTGCGCCTGAGCGAGACTGTATACTACATCTTTTAGGGTAGAAAACGCCGCTGCCAGCCACAGGCTTTTTTTAACGCAATGCGCAAGATTGTGTTACAGCAACGGTTTCGCATGATACACTCCTGTACAAAAGCACCGCCTCTTTCGGCCCCGGTGCTCTATCGCTCTCTATTCTTTGCCGTCGGTCTGACAAAGGGCGGCCTTTCTTTGCTGCGGTCAGCATACCTGAATTATACAAAGGAAAACAAGGGTTTCCTCCCAAAATCGGCGGCCAGTTTCCGCCCCGTTCCTCCGCTGGGCTTCCGCTCCGCCAGCCGTCAAAGTCGAAAGACGGCCCACACACTTACAAAAAAGGCGCCTGCCTTACGGCAGACGCCTTTTCGTATACTTTTTGCAGACAGATACGCAAGGATCAGACAACGCCCTGGCTCATCATGGCGGAAGCGATCTTCAGGAAACCTGCGATGTTGGCGCCGGCCACCAGATTGCCCTTGCAGCCGTATTCCTCGGCAGCATCGGCAGCAGCCTTGTAGATGTTGACCATGATGCTGTGCAGACGCTCGTCAACTTCCTCGAAGGTCCAGCCCAGACGCAGGGAGTTCTGGCTCATCTCCAGACCGGAGGTAGCTACGCCGCCGGCGTTGGACGCCTTAGCGGGCGCAAACAGCACGTTGTTGGCCTGCAGGTAGGCGATGGCCTCCGGGGTAGAAGGCATGTTGGCACCTTCGGCTACCGCATAGCAGCCATTGGCAACCAGCGCCTTGGCGCCTTCCAGCGGCAGCTCGTTCTGGGTGGCGCAGGGCAGCGCGATGTCGCAAGGAACGGTCCAGATGCCCTGACTGCCCTCCACATACTTGGCGGTGGGCACGTAGTCCAGATAGGTCTTGATGCGGGCACGCTTGACTTCCTTGATCTCCTTCATGACCTTGTAGTCGATGCCGTTCTCGTCCACAATGTAGCCGTTGGAGTCGCTCATGGCGATAACCTTGCCGCCCAGCTGGGTAGCCTTCTGGTTGGCGTAGATGGCCACGTTGCCGGAACCGGAGATCACGACCTTGGCGCCCTCGAAGCTCTTGCCGTTGGCTTTGAGCATCTCGTCGGCGAAGTAGCACAGGCCGTAGCCGGTGGCTTCGGTACGGGCGAGAGAACCACCGAAGGGAATGCCCTTGCCGGTGAGCACGCCGGTAAATTCATTGCAGATGCGCTTGTACTGGCCAAACAGGTAGCCCACTTCGCGACCGCCCACGCCGATGTCGCCGGCGGGCACGTCGGTATCGGGGCCGATGTGACGGTACAGCTCGGTCATGAAGCTCTGGCAGAAACGCATGACTTCGGCATCAGACTTGCCGTGGGGGTCAAAGTCAGAACCGCCCTTGCCGCCGCCCATGGGCAGGCCGGTCAGGCTGTTCTTGAAGCACTGCTCAAAGCCCAAGAACTTGATGATGGACAGGTTGACGCTGGGGTGGAAGCGCAGACCGCCTTTGTAGGGGCCAATGGCAGAGTTGAACTGCACACGGTAACCGCGGTTGACCTGCACCTTGCCGTTGTCATCGACCCAGGGCACGCGGAACATCACAACGCGCTCCGGCTCGACCATACGCTCGATCAGACCGGCCTTCTCGTACTCGGGATGAGCGGCAATGACCGGCTCCAAGCTCTCGAGGACTTCCTCGGCCGCCTGCAGAAACTCTTTCTGCTCAGGGTTGCGCTGAACCAGACCGTCGTAGATGCTCTTCAGGTACTCATTTTTGATCGACATGGGGACACTCTCCTTTATATAAATTTCTAACACCGCTCCTATGGTAGCACCATATACGCAATTTTTCAAGTTTTTTGCATATATTTTCAGAAATTTTGTTTGTTGCAGGACGCCAGTTGTATGCACACAGCGCACGCCTCACTCTTCTTGTGTCGTCACCAGCGTGTAGTCGGTGCTGCCCTGCAAGAAAGCTTCGGCGTCGATCAGGGCGTATTTATAGTCATAAAATGCGCCGCTCTCCTGCTCCGCACAGAGCAGGAACCGCCCGTCATCGGTGAGGGGCAGGCGTCCCTTGCTCTGCTGGAACTGGACCTGCTGGGTTGTCAAAGGCGGGTCATACATCGTGCCGGAAGTGCGGTCCAGAATCTGCATATGCTGGGAACCGTTGGCGCCGCTGTATACAAACCACAGGTACCGCCCCTCCTGCTCGGCAATATCCGGCAATCCCACCACGGTGGGGTCATTCAGCCAGATACTTTCCCGGGGCAGGGGGCGCAGCAGGTCCTGCTGCTGTCCGGTAGCCGTGTCGAAGGCGAGAATCGCCGTGGGGACGGCGCCTTCGGACTGCATCTGCCGCTCGAAAAAGTAGAGCTGCTCGCCCGCGATGCCGCAGAAATTCCCGCCCTGGGTGATCAGACTGCCCGGCAGTTCCAGCAGTTTTTCCCGCTGGCCGGTGGCCGGGTCCAGCCAGACACATTCCTCGGTAGCATTTTGCAGGATGGCCTGACAGGCCTCCCACTCGGTCTGCTGGTCGGGGAAAGGCACTTCCGACACCATCCGGGCCGTCAGCAGCCGCCGCCCCCCGGCGGCCAGAATGGACTCCCCGGGCAGCAAATCAAAGGTCATCACCTGTCCGGTGGTCAGGTCCACCCGGTATCCCTGCATCGGGGCATCCCAAGCGGTGAGGGGCGGGCAGCCGTAGAGCGCCGCGCCGTCACACCAGGACAGCAAGGTGTTCCGTTCCAGATTTTCCGACAGGTCGATGCGCCGCCGGGCACTGCCGTCCCGCGCCACTGCATACAGGCAGGCGGGCTGGCGGAGCTGATCGAACCAGTTGCGATAGTAGGTTTCAAATTCCTGCGGCGTACGGCCCTGCAGCATATCTTCGTCGTTCAGGTAGGGCGCCACGTTCTGCTGATAGTAGCTGTCCCAGTCTGTGACCTCCTCCTCCGAGCGGGCTTTGTAGACATAGACAGTATCTTCTGTGGCAAAGGTGGTGTAATCCCAAATCTGCCCCGGCAGCCAGGCCGGGCAGCCAGCGGAATCGTGGGTACAGCCCGGCAGATTGCAGAGCACGCCCCGGGTGGCGGTGTCGCAGTCGATCCGGTACAGCAGACAGTATCCACTGCGGGGCCGCAGTTCATAGAACCGGTCACCGGCATTGAACAGCGTGTCCACACCGATCATCGAACTGATGGCGTAGAAGTCCCCGGCCACCGGGGTCGCCGCGTTCTCGGCGGTCCCGACCGGCTGGGGCGTCGCGACCGTTTCGGGGGTGCCGTCGGTCCGGGGCTGCCCGCCGCAGCCAGCCAAGCCCGCCGCCAGCACTGCCATCAGGACGAGAGAAAGAAGTCGTTTCATACCGTACACCTCCGTTTTCTGCATCAGGACGCCGCAACGGGCGTATAGTCGGTGCTGCCCTGCAAAAAGGCGTCAATGTCTATCAGGGCAAAGCGGGGGCCATCCTCCCCCTCGCCGGTTTCCAGCAAAAACCGCCCGTCATCGGTCTGGGCCATCAACTGTACGGCGTAGTTCGGCAGCATGAATTCTTCCATCGTCTGCTCCACCGCCGTCAGGGTCCCGGTCTGGGTATCCAGCACCCAGGCCCGATTTTCTCCGTTCACATTGTCGGAACCGGTGATCCAGAGATACCGCCCCTGCTGGGCCGCGATGTCCGGCAGCCCCGCCACGGTCACCCGGGGCATATGCATGGAGGGATCGGGGATGGGCCGCAGCAGGTCCTGCCACTCCCCGGTAGCGGCATCCAGCACACAGAGGGCGTCCCGCTGGCTGCCGCCCTCTTCCAGTGGCGTGGCATCATCAAAATAGAGTTTGCCGTTGCACAAGCCGTGAAAGGCCTCCGTGCCGAAGTTGGTGCGGTCGTGGGGCGTCTCCAGCACCTTGGTGCGGGCCCCGGTCGCCGGGTCCAGCCAGTCATACTCCACCGTGGCGGTCTGCAGCACGGCGTCATAGGCATCCCAGCCTTCGGCGTTGTAGTCGGGCAGCGGCGCCGTGGTGACGGTGCGGGAGGTCAGCAGGTTGTGCCCCTGCGCCCCGAGAATCTGTTCCTGCTGCTGTAGGGCAAAGGTCGTGACCGCCCCATCCGCCAGCGAGATGCGGTAACCGGTGGAGTTGCTCACCGCAGGTTCCGACAGGGCGTAGCCGTACAGAGCCGTTCCGTCGCACCACCCCACCGTCACATTGGTCAGGTCCTGCGACGCCTGAATATTGCGCCGGGAAGCCCCGTCCCCCTCGATGACATAGAGTCCCGCCGGGGCGGAGGCCTCCGCATACCGGTTCCGGTAGAAGGTCAGGATTTCCTCTTCGGTCATGCCGGCCAGCGCCTCGGACGGCTGGGCCAGATGGGGCGCCACGATCTCGGCATAGTAATCCTCCCAGCTGCCCTGATAGCGCATCGTCGGCACGCCGTGGTAGGCATAGACGGTATCCCCCACCGCAAAGAGCTGCACAGATTGGCCACGCCCCGGCAACCAGGCCGGGCAGGCTTCCGAATCATGGGGGCAGCCCGTCACGCTGCAAAGCACCTGCCGGGTAGCGGTGGCATAGTCGGTTTTCATGATCAGCACATACCCCAGATAAGCCTGCAGGGAATAGCAGGCATCCCCCGTGTTGAAATCCGCTGTGTCGCCGCTGCCCAGCGAAAAAAACGCTGCCGATGCCGGCGCCGCTTCGGCGGGAGCAGTCTCGGGGGTTTGGGTGGCTTGCGGCACCGAAGGCGCCGCGGCAGATTCGCCGCAGGCCGTTAAGCCCAGTGCCAACAGGCCGGTCAGGCCCAAAGAGAGCAAACGCTTCATCACAATTCTCCTTCTGTTCGGGGTTATCAGGGCAGCAGCACCGGCAACTCCTCTTCCGTGCAGGGCTGTAAACTCAAACTCAAAAACCAGCGGGGCTGGGTCACCGTGGTGTTTTCCACCCAACTGGTGTAATCGTAGGCATTCACTGCGGCGGAGATCAGTGCCTCGCCGTTTTGGCTGTAAAGGGCACAGCCATAGGGGGAGTTTTCCGGCACCTCCCAGTCCCCCAGTGCGTCCAGCCCTGTCAGCGTGGCAAAGGCGCGCAGACCATTCTCGTCAGGGGCAGCAGGGGCGGTATCTCCCTCCCGGGGGACCGACATCCACAGCTGGGTCACCACACCAGTGCGGGTATCCATCGTCAGGCTGAACGCCGTATACAGCGCCCCTTGCTCCAAACCGAACCGCTTGATCGTCGCAAAGCCCAGACTGTCGGTGGCGCAGTAGGGAATGCTTAGGTCATAATAGCCACCGTTGTAGCTCTCGTACCAGCTACCGGCATCCCGCTCCCAGTCGGTGGCCCAAGCCACCCACATCTGGTCCAGCACGCCGCTATTCGCCAGATTTTGCAGGGCAGTGGCCACCGTTTCCCGGTACTCGTACCCATTGCTCATGGGCTCCAGACCGCTTTGGGCCCCAATGTACATTTTTAGGTCGGGGGCCGACTGGTCCGGCGGCAGCTCCACCGAGGCAAAGCTCTGCTGTTGCTGGGCCTGTGCCTTGAGTTGGCGCAGAATGTAATAGTCCTCTCCGCTGGGGACCGGCGCGGTGTAGGCGTCCTGCACGACCTCGCTGTGGCCGATGGAACTCATGTCCACCGCCGTGAGGAAGATGGCCGGAGCCGCCGCACAGGTCATAACGGCAGCGGCGCACAGCGCCGCCATGGCTTTGGGATGCTGCCACAGACTCATACCCCATCCCCTCCTTTTTGCAAGATCACCCGCACCGTGGTCCCCTGCCCCGGTGCGCTTTGGATGTCCAGCGCGCTGCCGTGGGCCGCTGCGATCCGTTTGCAGAGCGCCAGCCCCAGCCCGCTGCCGCCCTGTTTGCGGGCACGGGATTTATCCACCATGTAAAACGGCTCGGTCACCCGGGCAATTTCTTCCGCCGGGATGCCGCAGCCGTGGTCCTCCACCGCCAAATACACCTGCGCGCCGTCTTCCCAGCAATGCACCGCGATGGGTGACCCCGGCGCACCGGCTTTGACCGCATTCTGGACCAGATTGCACAAAAGATCCAGCAGCAGGTCGGCATCCCCTCGCACGATCCAGCTCCCCTCAGGGATTTGCAAGGTAGCCTGCGGGCAGGCTTCCCGCAGGCGGGGCCACAGCGAAGCCAAATCCACGTCGGTAAGTTCCAGTGTTTCTTCCCCCAGCGCCAGCAGCGCCAATAGCTTTTGGCTCAGCGCTTCCAGACGGCGGCTCTCGTGATAGATTGCTCCCGCCGCTTCCCGCTGTTCGTCGGGGTCGGTCTGCAGGCTGCGCAGCACATCGGCATAGCCGATGATGCTCGTCATGGGGGTTTTCAGTTCATGGGTGAAAGCCCCCATGAAATCCTCCCGCTTCTGCACGTCCTCTTCCAGCGCGGCGATCTTTTCCTGCACCGCGTCGGCCATCTTATCAAAGCTGGCACTGACCTGTTCCAGTTCGTCGCCGGTGTGCAATCCGGTGCGGCGGGCATAGTCCCCGCCGGCGATCTGGGCACTGGTAGCGGTGAGTACCCGCAGCGGCCGGGTCATCTGCCGGGCCAGCGCAGCCAACACCGCAGCCCCCGCCGCCAACACCACCGCTTCCAGCGCAAGGAATCGCCGGAGGCTGGCATCCCGGTCCCGGTAGATCTGGGTCAGATCAAAGGCGCTGACCAGATGCAGGTCCCCCTGCAGGTCGCTGCCGTACAAAGAGAACACTGCCCCGTCCGCCGACACCGTGCGCATCGTGCCGTTGTCCAGCGGGACATCCAGCGGCACAGCCAGCGTGCTTTCCAGCAGGTCGCCGCCCTTCCACAGCGCAGCGGATACCTGCTGCTTTTCCAACAGACTGCCCAGCGTCGCTGCGTCCAAGGTTTCGCCCCGACGCTGGCGGTCGATGATTTCGGTCTGAAGCAGTGTGCAGGTCTGGGAATGGGCCACGGCGTTGGCCGTGTTGATCCGGGCGAGCTGTACGCCGAAGTCACTGTACAGCAAGTAGCACCCGCCCACACCGAAGGACGCACTGAGTACCAGCAGCAGCAGGCAGATCATTTTTTGTGCGTAGCGCATGGGGTTACTCCTTTTTCAAACGGTAGCCGATGCGGTAGACGGTTTCGATATGGTCATACCAATGCAGCTTGCGCCGCAATCGCATAATGTGCAGGTCCAGCGTGCGGGTGTCGGTTTCGGCCATATCGCCGCCCCAGACCCGCTCATACAAGGTATCCCGGTAGAGGGCTGCGCCCCGGTTGCGCATAAGCTGTTCCAGCAGCAAAAACTCGTTGGGCGTCAGGTCCACCGGCTCGCCGTTCTGGGTCACGGTGTGTTCCCCGGCGTCCAGCACCACGTCAAAGGCCTGCATCACGTTGCCGCGCCCGGCCCGCCGCAGCACCGATTCTACCCGGGCCAGCAGTTCCTCGATGACGAAGGGTTTCACGATATAGTCGTCGGCGCCCCGGCGCAGCCCTTCGACCCGTTCCTTCACGGTGCCCTTGGCGGTAATGAAGATCACCGGCACCCCCTGCGGGCGCAGGTATTCCAACAGTTCGTAACCATCCAGCCCGGGCAGCATGATGTCCAGCAAGGCCAAATCGTAGTCCGTCTTTTCGATCAGGTCGGCGGCGGTGCGGCCATCCCCCGCCACCGTGCAGTCATACCCCGCCCGGGTCAGGCTCATCTCGATGAGCCGGGCGATCAAATGTTCATCCTCAACGATCAAAACATGGGTCATGCCATAGCTTCCTTTCTATCTCAGCTCTAGGATATACCCGGATTGTATCCTACTTGTAACAAATCCCACGGTAAATTTACACAATTTCCTTTATTTTAGCACAGCAAGCGTGGTATAATATACCAAAATCGGACAAAATGTCAAAAAGGAGTCAACGAGCTATGACCGCCACCGTAGAAGAACTGGTGCGTTCCCTCACTTTGGAAGAAAAAGCCGGGCTGTGCTCCGGTGCGGACTTCTGGCACACCAAAGCGGTGGAGCGTCTGGGCATCCCGGCCCTGATGCTCTCCGACGGGCCCCACGGTCTGCGTACCCAAAAGCCCGGCAGCCAAAACCCCAACGACAGCATCGAGGCGGTGTGTTTTCCCGCTGGATGCGCAGCGGCTGCCAGCTTTGACCCCACCCTGACCCGCCGGATGGGCGCGGCACTGGGCCGGGAAGCCCGGGCCTCCGGGGTGGGCGTTGTGCTGGGACCTGCCATCAACATCAAGCGCAGCCCCTTGTGCGGCCGAAATTTTGAATATTACAGCGAGGATCCCTTCTTGGCCGGGGAACTGGCCGCCGGGTTGATCGAGGGGATCCAGAGCGAAGGCGTGGGGGCTTGCCCCAAGCATTTTGCCGCCAACAGTCAGGAAACCCGCCGCATGACGGCAGACAGCCGTCTGGATGAGCGCACTCTCCATGAAATTTACCTGCCTGCCTTTGAGGCAGCGGTTCGGGAAGCCCAGCCTTGGAGCGTGATGTGCAGCTACAACCGGGTCAACGGCGTCTATGCCAGTGAGAACGCCCTGCTGCTGAACGAAATTTTGCGGGAGCAATGGGGCTTTCACGGCTTTACCATGTCGGACTGGGGCGCCGTGAACGACCGGGTCCGGGGCGTGGCCGCCGGATTGGATCTGGAAATGCCGGGTTCGGGCGGGGTCAACGACGCCAAACTGGTGGAGGCCGTGCGCAGCGGCGCTTTGGACGAAGCGGTGTTGGACAAAGCGGTGACCCGCATTTTGAACATCGTGCTGCGGGCCGCCGATTTGGCCCAGCAGCCGGCCGTATTTGACCGTACCGCCGACCATGCGCTGGCGGTGGAACTGGCGCAGGAAAGCGCCGTGCTGCTGCAAAATCTGGGGGCACTGCCCCTGCATACGGGGCAAAAGGTCGCTTACATCGGTGCCTTTGCCGACACGCCCCGGTATCAGGGCGGCGGCTCCAGCCATGTGAACACCCACGCCGCCATCGGTGCCCGGGAGGCCGCCCGCCGCAACGGGCGGGACATCGTCTATGTGGAAGGCTTCCCCGCCGACCGGGATCAGCGGGACGAGCACGCCTTCCTGCAGGCGGTGACCGCCGCCGAAGAAGCCGACGTGGCGGTGATCTTTGCCGGATTGCCGGAAATTTTTGAGAGCGAGGGCGCCGACCGCCGCCACATGCGGCTGCCGGACTGCCAGAACAATCTGATCGCCCGGGTGGCCGCCGTACAGAAAAACACCGTGGTCGTGCTGCATACCGGCGCGCCGGTGGAATGCCCCTGGGCGGGGGATGTATCGGCGGTGCTTTGCCTGTATCTGGCCGGAGAAGGCATCGGAGAAGCCACCGATGCCCTGCTGTGGGGTGAAGCCAATCCCTCTGGGCATCTGCCCGAGACCTGGCCCCTGCGGCTGGAAGATACCCCCTGTTATCTGGACTATCCCGGGGACGGTTTGACCGCCGACTACCGGGAGGGGGTCTATGTGGGGTACCGCTGGTATGACGGACGCCGCATGCCGGTGCGCTGGCCTTTCGGTCATGGCCTGAGCTACACCGGGTTTGTCTACCGGGACGCGGTGCTGGACAGCGACACCCTCACCGAGGACGGCAGCGTGACCCTGCGGCTGCGTATCCGCAACAGCGGCGCCCTGCGGGGTGCCGAGGTGGTACAGCTCTATGTCAGTGATGCCACCGGCACACCGGTACCCGGCGGCCGCGTGCCGCAGGCGCTGCGGGGCTTCCAGAAAGTACTGCTGGACCCGGGGCAGGAATGCGAGGTGCGATTCACCCTCACCGCCCGGGACCTGAGCCGGTACAGCGCCGAGCTTCACGATTGGTATGCTGCCCCCGGCCGGTATGAGCTGCGGCTGGGACGTTCCAGCCGGGACATTCGCATGACGGTGCCGCTGCACTACCAGAGCGACCGTCATCTGCCCCTGACCGTGGATGAAAACACCCCGTTAGGGGTGCTGCTGGCGGATGCCCGCACCGCCGCCCCCGTACAGCAGATGCTGGCCCAGCACCAGCAGGCATTGGCCAACGGCGGCGGGGACGGTCTGATGCCCCCCGAGGCGATGGCCCAAATGCTGGATGCCATGCCGCTGCGGGCGCTGGTCAACTTCGGCGGTCCCGAAGCCGTGGCTGCCCTGCCCGCCCTTTTGGAAACCCTGCGGCAGGCCGCTCAATCCTGATTTGAACAACAAAGCCCCCGGCGGGAAAATCCGCCGGGGGCTTTTTGCAGGACTGCTTATCACAGATTGCGGTCCTCTTGATTTTTTTGGACGGTACGCCGGTATTCGATAGGGCTCATCCCCTCCAGACGCCGAAAGCTCTGGGAGAAATAGCTGGGGGAACTGAATCCCACCAGCTCGCTGATTTGGGTCAGGCTGTGATCGGTGCTGGCCAGCAGGGCCTTGCTCTCGGTAATGCGGCGGCGCAGCAGATAGTTGATGGGCGAAATGTTGTATTCTTTCTGGAAGGCATGGGCCAGATAGTATTTGTTGATATGGGTGACGGCAGCCAACTGATCCAGCGAGATGCTTTCCCGGAAATTTTCATCCAAATACCGCTTGGCCGCCGCGCACTCCTTATTTTTCGAGGGCGCTTTGGTGATGCGCAGCGACACCGACGCCCGACGCACCAATTTAACGAGCAGCACTTCCAAGATGTCCTGACAGATCATCTCGCAGCCGTCCTCTTTGTTGTCCATCTCCCGCAGCAGCAGCCGGATCATATAGAGCAGGTCTTCCCGCATGTCGTGACATTTGAGCATGGTATAGCCCAGATTTTTCTGGTCAAAGAGGAACTCCACCCCTTCGATGCCCAGCACCACATACTCCAGCGGGCTGGCTTGATAGCTCAGCTCGGTATGCTGCACCCGGGGATTGACGATGATCAGGTCATCCGGCTCCACGCTGTGCAGCGTGCCCTCAATGTTAAACTGTCCCCGGCCGCTGATGCAATAGAACATCTCGCTGCAGGCGTGGGTGTGGGGCACCGAATGCCAGTCCCCGCCAAACCGGCTCTTACTGATATACAAAAGGCGTACAGCCTCCCGCGGCGGAACTTCCATGTCAAGATCGTACCGAGTGTTCATTGCGGTGCCTCCCTGCCGGTTCAAGATCCATAAAAAGAGGAGCAAAAAGAATAAATGTCGCACAGATTTTTTTGCATTTCTTGTTCTTGCCCCTATTATACCGACCCCTTGTCCATTTGGCAAGCACTCCTTCGCCTTTTTTCGACGGTTTTTAGAAAAATCGAAAAATCGTAAAAAATCCGATTTTTCCGCCTTTTCGTCAAACTAGCTAAGAAAACCGCGGCTGGTTTGGTCAGTATTTTCTAAATCTTGTCATTCATGCGATTTTGCGCGGCGCAAAGAGCAAGATGTATAAATTTCTACTCAACAACTCCCTTGTGAAGGGCGGGTCCAAACAAGTATCATAAAGATGTCAACAGGAGGTCCCGCCCCTTGCGGGACGGCTCCGATCCGCTTCATGAGAAGGAGGAACAACCGTATGAAGAAAGTCATTTCTCTGGCCTTGGCAGCCAGCATGGCGTTGTCGCTCGCCGCTTGTGGCGGGGCAAGCTCCAGCTCTGCCGCCGCCGACAGCTCTGCGGCAACAAGCGAGGGCGCTGCCGCCGAGTCCACCACCATCAAAGTCGCCGCTATCGAAACCGCTTACGGTACCGAAATGTGGCAGAAAGTTGCCGATGCTTTCACCGAGCAGACCGGCATTCAAGTGGAACTGACCACCGACAAGAATCTGGAAGATGTGATCGGCCCCTCGATGCAGGGCGGCGATTACCCCGACGTGGTACATTTGGCCACCGGCCGTGAGGCAGGCCTGACCGAGCAGTTCATCAAAGGCAACCTGATCGCCGACATCACCGACGTGCTGAGCATGACGGTTCCCGGCGAGGATGTGAAGGTCAGCGACAAGATCGCCGGCGGCTTCACCGAGACTTCCCTGACCAATCCCTACAACGACGGCAAGACCTATCTGGCGCCCATGTTCTACAGCCCCTGCGGCCTGTTCTACAACGCCGGTCTGCTGAAGGAAAAGGGCTGGGAAGTGCCCACCACTTGGGACGAAATGTGGGAACTGGGCGACAAGGCTCTGGCTGAGGGCATCTACCTCTTCACCTACCCCACCACCGGTTACTTTGACGCGTTCTTCTACGCGCTGATGTACTCCGCAGGCGGCCCCGAGTTCTTCGAGAAGGCCACCCACTACGAGGAAGGCATCTGGGATACCCCCGAGGCACAGACCTGCTTTGACATCGTTGCCAAGCTGGCCAAGTACACCAACCCCATTACCCCCGCGCAGGCCAACGATCAGGACTTCACCCAGAACCAGCAGCTGGTGCTGGACAACAAGGCGATCTTCATGCCCAACGGCACCTGGATCGTGGGCGAAATGGCCGAAGCGCCCCGCGCCGACGGCTTTGAGTGGGGCATGACCGCCCTGCCCGCCGTGACCGCTGACGGCGACCGTTACAGCTACACCTGGTTCGAGCAGTGCTGGATTCCTGCCGGCGCCGAGCATCAGGATGCTGCTAAGCAGTTCATCGCGTTCCTGTACAGCGACACCGCCTGCCAGATCTTTGCCGAGTCCGGCGCCATCCAGCCTGTGCTGGGCATCGCCGACACGCTGGAAGGCGACAACAAGCTCTTCTACTCCATCTACGACAACGGCGCCAAAGCCGCTATGGGCAACTTTGCCGCCTTCACCGCCATCCCCGGCGTGGAAGTCCGCACTGCCTTCTTTGATCCCGTCAACTCTCTGGTTTCCGGTTCTATGACCGAACAGCAGTGGATCGACGGCGTCAAGTCCGCCAGCGATCAGATGCGTGCCAACATCATCGAGTAATTTCCGCAAGCAGCGAGGGCGCGTTCGCGCCCTCGCCTTTTTCGTACTGTGAAAGGAGCGGTTGTTCTTATGAACAAAAACAAAGGCCGCAGCCGGTTTTTGGTGCTCTGTCTGGCACCGGCCACCATTCTGTTCTTTATCTTTATGATCGTGCCCACCCTCAACGTCTTCCGCATGTCGCTGTTTGAGCGTGGCGCCTACTCTCCCAACGAGACCTTCGTGGGACTGGCCAACTTCCAGCAGCTCTTCAAGGACACCCAGTTCATCCGGTCCATGCAGAATATGATCCTGCTGGTGGTGGTCGTCACCATCATCACCTTCGGTTTCGCACTGGTCTTTGCGGCCATCCTCACGCGGGAAAAGGTCAAGGGCCAGAACTTCTTCCGGGTGGTGTTCTACATCCCCAACATCCTGTCTGTTGTCGTTATCGCCGGTATCTTCTCGGCCATCTATAAGCCGGAAAACGGTATGCTCAACAGCATCATCGGACTGTTCACCACCATGACCGATCCCATTCTGTGGAAGGGCGAAACGCTGGTTATCCCCTCGCTGATCATCGCCATGGTCTGGCAGGCTATCGGCTACTACATGGTCATGTACATGGCGTCTATGTCCGCCGTACCGGAAAGCCTTTATGAGAGCGCCAATCTGGACGGCGCCGGCCGGGTGACCCAGTTCTTCCAGATCACCATTCCGCTGATCTGGACCAACATCCGCACCACCCTGACCTTCTTCATCATCTCCACCATCAACATGGCGTTCCTGTTCGTCAAGGCCATGACCAGCGGCGGCCCCAACGGTGCTTCCGACGTGGCGCTGAACTACATGTACAGCCAGAAAGACGCCGGTCTGTACGGTTACAGCATGGCCATCGGCGTCGTGATCTTCCTGTTCTCCTTCGCGCTGTCCGCTGTGGTCAACAAGGCCACCGACCGCGAACCGCTGGAATTTTAAGGAGGGGCATCCATGCAAGAAAAAACTTCCTCCCGTTCGGGCGAACGGCTGTATATGGCCTTCATCTATCTGGTGTTGGCCCTGCTGGCCATCAGCATTTTGGTGCCGGTGGCATGGGTCTTTATGGCCTCTATCAAACAAAACTCGGAATTTTACGGCAACCCCTGGGCGCTGCCCGCCGGCTTCTACTGGCAAAACTTTGTGGAAGCATGGAACGGCGCCAAGATGGGTTCCTACATGCTCAACTCGGTGATCGTCACGGCGCTGGCGCTGGCCTTGCTGCTGGTGATTGCCCTGCCCGCCGCCTACTGTCTAGCTCGCTTTAAATTCATGGGCCAGAAACTGCTGCACACCCTCTTCATGGCGGGCCTGTTCATCAACGTGAACTACATCGTCGTGCCCATCTTCCTGATGCTGCGGGACGGTGACAACTGGCTGAAGAACCTGACCGGCACGAGCTTTTTGCTCAACAACCTCTTTGTGCTGGCCGTGGTTTACGCCGCCACCGCACTGCCCTTCACCATCTATCTGCTGTCGGGCTACTTTGCCACGCTGGCCCACGACTATGAGGAAGCCGCCTACATCGACGGCGCCGGGTACGGCACCACCATGGTGCGGATCATCTTCCCCATGGCGAAGCCCAGCATCATCACCATCATCCTCTTCAACTTCCTCTCCTTCTGGAACGAGTACATCATCTCGATGACCTTGATGAGCTCCACCAGCGCCCCCCGCACCCTGCCGGTCGGTCTGCTGAACTTGATGCAGGCCCAGCAGAGCGCCGCCCAGTACGGCACCATGTATGCCGGTCTGGTGCTGGTCATGCTGCCCACCCTCATCCTGTATATCTGCGTCCAGAAACAGCTGACCCAAGGCATGACCGTGGGCGGCCTGAAAGGCTAAGGTGATCCTATGGCATTTTGGAAAGAGCATCCTACCCTGCGCATCCTGCTGATCGCAGTGTGCTTTGTGCTGGCGCTGGTTATGATCATCGCCGGCTGGACCATGACCGGCGAGCTGGCCGGGCTGGGCATCATGGTAGTGGGCGTCGCCCTGCTGCTGGTTGCACTGGCCATCTATAATAAGCCGTTTGAGGACGGTAAAAAGGGAAAGAAATAAGAAAGGGGGAATCATTGTATGCATGATTCCAAACCCCGCGGTCGCGTCACCATTCCCACCGATATTGACGTGATCCCCCAGACCAAAGAACTGCTGGCGCGCTGGGGCGCCGACGCCATCCGTGACTGTGACGGCACCGACTTTCCGCAGGAGCTGAAAGACACCGGCGCCAAGGTCTACGCCACCTACTACACCACCCGCAAGGACAACGCTTGGGCCAAGGCCAACCCCGATGAAGTACAGCAGTGCTACATCATGACGGCTTTCTACACCGCCTCCGAGGGTCCCTTGTCCATCCCCCTGATGAAGGGCATCAGCCCCGAGCTGATGCAGCCCAACACCCGGGACGACATCACCCGCTGGTGGGAAGTGGTGGACCGCACCACCGGCCAGCCCCTCGCCCCCGCTGCTTGGCGCTATGAGGAAGCCTCCGGCTGTGTGGTCATTGACGAGCCGGCCCCCTACCACGAGTACACCGTCAGCTTCTTGGCGTACCTGATCTGGGACCCGGTACATATGTACAATGCCGTGGTCAACGACTGGAAGGACTTCGAGCATCAGATCACCTTCGACGTGCGTCAGCCCAAGACCCACAAGTATTCGATGGAACGGCTGCGCAAATTCATCGAGACCCACCCCTATGTGAACGTCATCCGCTACACCACCTTCTTCCATCAGTTCACCCTCATGTTCGATGAGCTGAAGCGGGAAAAGTATGTGGACTGGTATGGCTACTCCGCCAGCGTGTCCCCCTACATCCTCCAGCAGTTTGAGGAAGAGGTGGGCTACAAGTTCCGCCCCGAGTTCATCATCGACCAAGGCTACTACAACAACCAGTACCGGGTGCCCAGCAAGGAGTACAAGGATTTTCAGGCCTTCCAGCGCCGGGAAGTGGCCAAGCTGGTGCGGGAGATGACCGACATCACCCACGAGTACGGCAAGGAAGCCATGATGTTCCTGGGCGACCACTGGATCGGCACCGAGCCTTTCATGCCGGAGTTCCAGAACGCTGGTGTGGACGCCGTGGTGGGCAGCGTGGGCAATGGTTCCACCCTGCGGTTAATCTCTGACATCAAGGGCGTCAAATACACCGAGGGCCGCTTCTTGCCCTATTTCTTCCCCGACACCTTCCACGAGGGCGGCGATCCCGTCCGGGAAGCCAAGGAGAACTGGGTCACCGCCCGTCGTGCCATTCTGCGCAGCCCCATCGACCGCATCGGTTACGGCGGCTACCTGAAACTGGCCTGCGAGTTCCCCGAGTTCCTCGACTATGTGGAGAGCGTCTGCAACGAGTTCCGGGAACTGTACGGCAATATCAAAGGCACCACCCCCTACTGCGTCAAGACCGTGGCTGTGCTGAACAGTTGGGGCAAGATGCGGGCTTGGGGCTGCCATATGGTCCACCATGCGCTGTACCAGAAGCAGAATTACAGCTATGCCGGCGTTATCGAGGCGTTGTCCGGCGCCCCCTTTGATGTGAAATTCCTCAGCTTTGACGACATCAAGGCGGATCCCCATGTGCTGGATTCCATCGACGTGCTCATCAACGTGGGCGACGGCGACACCGCCCACACCGGCGGCAAAGTCTGGGAAGATCCCGAGATCGCCGCTGCCGTCAAGGGCTTTGTCTACCGGGGCGGCGGCCTGATCGGCGTAGGCGAGCCGGGCGGCCACCAGTATCAGGGACGGTATCTGCAGTTGGCGGCGCCGCTGGGCGTGGAGAAAGAAACCGGCTTTACCCTGAACTACGACAAGTACAACTGGGAAGAGCATCGGGACCACTTTATTCTGGCCGACTGCCCCAACCACGACGTGGACTTCGGCGAAGGCAAGAAGAGCATCTACGCCTTCGAGGGCACCGACATCCTGATCCAGCGGGATAAGGAAGTACAGATGGCCGCCCACGACTACGGCGAAGGCCGCGGCGTCTACCTCAGCGGTCTGCCTTACAGCTTTGTGAACAACCGGGTACTCTACCGTGCCATCCTGTGGGCGGCCCATGCCGAGGATGAACTGCACACTTGGTTCAGCGACAACTACAATGTGGAAGTACATGCCTACGTGAAGAACGGCAAATACTGTGTGGTCAACAACACCTATGAGCCGCAGGATACCACGGTCTACCGGGGCGATGGGTCCAGCTTCACGCTGCATCTGGACGCCAACGAGATCCGCTGGTACGAGATTTAAGGGGGATTTACCATGGAGAACCGTTTTGAACACCCCGATGTGCTGGCTGCCTGGGACTGGGGCGGCACGGTGGCCGGTGCCCTGCCCTACGGAGAGGGACACATCAACGCCACCCACTGCATCTACGTGCAGTTGCCCGACGGGGACAGCCGCCGGTATATCCTGCAAAAGATTAACACTGCCACCTTCACCGACCCGGATGGCTTGATGGAGAATATCTGCGGCGTTACCGAGTATCTGCGCCGGCAGGCCATGGAACGAGGCGCCGACCCCAGCCGGGTGACCCTGCAGGTCATCCCGACGAAGGAGGGCAAGCCCTACTACCGGGATGCACAGGACGGCTGCTGGCGCGTCTATGCCTTTGTGGAGGACACCGTCTGCCTGCAGCAGGTCCAGACCCCGGAAGATTTTTACCAGAGCGCGGTGGCTTTCGGCAACTTCCAGAAACAGTTGGCCAACTACCCTGCCGCCACCCTGCACGAAACCATCCCCCACTTCCACGACACGCCCCGCCGTTTCGAGAACTTTGAAAAGGCGCTGGCCGCTGATGCGCTGGGCCGTGCCAAGGACGTAGCCGACGAGATCGCCTTTGTGCGGGCCCGCAAAGCGGATTGCGCCTACATGACCGATCTGCTGGCCGCCGGCAAGCTGCCGTTGCGGGTAACCCACAACGACACCAAGCTGAACAACATTTTGTTTGACAAGGCAACCGGTGAAGGGCTCTGCGTCATCGATCTGGACACCGTCATGCCGGGACTGGCCGCCAACGACTTTGGCGATTCCATCCGGTTCGGCGCCAACCACAGCGCCGAGGACGAGCCCGATCTGTCCAAGGTGAACTTTGCCATCGATCTGTTCGAGATCTACACCAAAGGCTACCTGCAAGCTGCCGGGGATGCCTTTACCCCGCTGGAAAAGGCCACCCTGCCCTGGGGCGCCAAGCTGATGACGCTGGAATGCGGCATCCGCTTCCTGACCGACTATCTGGAGGGCGACCACTACTTCCACACCACCCGGCCGGGGCAGAACTTGGACCGTGCCCGCACCCAGTTCAAGCTGGTGCAGGACATGGAAAACTGCTGGGCCGACATGGAGGCCATTGTACAGCAATATAGTTGAGCATTCCTCCTTCTATAAAAAACAGGAGCTTCTTCCCCAAGGGAAGAAGCTCCTGTTTTGTCTTTGGTTGTCTGCCCGGCTTTAGGTGGTGCCGCGTTCCACAATGGTCATGCGCAGCGTCACATGGTGGCTGGGTTCCCGGCCGTCCAATACATCCAACAGCGTCCGAGCGCCCATAATACTGGACATGGTGATCATGGCATCCAGCGAAGTCAGCCGCGGGCGGCAGGTTTCGCAAAAAGCCGAGTTGTGCTCGCCGATCAGTGCGATCTGCTGGGGCACCGCGACGCCCTTCTCCTTCAGGATGTTCAGCAGGCCGATGGCGATTAGGTCGGTGGCACAGATGATGCCGTCCACCTCGGGATGCTCCCGTAGCAGATGGTAGGCAAGATGCTCCCCTTCTTCCACCCGGTCGGGGATGCCGGTATACACCGTGCCCCGCAGCCGCGGTTCCCCCTTTTTGATGGCCCCCTCGAAGCTGGACCGAATCAGCGGCCCGCTGATTCGCCCCTTATTGATCACCAAAATCAGGTTCCGGCGGCCGCGTTGGGCCAGATAATCCACACAACTTTCGATGCCTTCCTTCTCGTCGGCACCAACGGAATAGATGTTGGGCAGCGAAAAGGTCATCGTGTTGTGGACCATGACCACCGGCGTTTCGGGCAGATGACGCTTTACCGCCTGCGTGACAGCCTCCACATCGCGGAAAGCATCCCCCATACAGACTACGCCCTCCACCCGGTGGCGGGCCATATCCATCATACCGTTTTCCACCGCGTCGGAACCCCGGCCGATGTATTTGCTGAAACAATAGTACCCGTTGCGCATCAGCTCGTATTCCACGCGATGGGCGCCTTCCACCTGATGCAGTGTATCAATGTCATCGGTCAAAATGCCGATGGTCTTGGTGGATTGCATCACCAGATTGCGCGCGTTGGTATCGGGAACATAGTTGTGTTCCTGCAACAGTTTTTGAATTTTTTCTCGGGTCACCCGGTTTACCCCGGGCTTTCCGTTGACCACACGGGAGACCGAACTAGCAGATACGCCAGCCAATTTTGCAATGTCGTAAATCGTCATAACTTTGTTCTCACGGCCCCTTGTTGCACCCTATTGCCATAAAATCGCACTTTTCCGTATTGTATATACCACTTTTTGGAAAAGTTTGCAACAAAACCTCTTTCGTGTTTTTAATATTTCGACACTTCCGCTAAAAACGTTTACCGTTTCAAACACAAACATCCCGGTCGGGCAAAATTTTTCACCCGGCCGGGCTTTATAAGGAGAATCAAACCGAATGTCGTTTAGGTGGGCGTCTTTTCCCGCAGCTCGGATTCATAGGCGCGATATTTTTTGTCCAGTGCGATGTAATCCTCGAATTTGAACAGGTGGAATTCATGTCCAATGCCATATTCGCCAGAGGGATCGATCTCATGATTTTCGCTGTAAACGGTGTTTTTGTTGCGGAAGTTCTCACGGAAAAACTCCAGCATGCCCCGGGCAGCGCCTTTCATGGCCACATGGTTGCTGACCAAATGGAAGCCCCATTCCTGCATTTGTTCCAGCGTAGCGTCCGGTTTGCCGTCGGTGGCATGTACGTCCGGATAGAACAGATACCGGCCCGGCGCCGAAAGGCGGCGGCTGATCTCGCGGCATTCCGCTTCACAGTCCGCATGGCAGATGTTCTGGATCATCGTGATCTCTGCCCCGGCCTGATAGCCCATCTCGGCCCGGCGAATCGCTTCCTCCAACCCCATGCCGCCAAAATTGGCAATGGCACCGGTTTGGGGGGCTCCCCCGCCCTTACAGTCGGTACGGGCAATGATCATGCAGTCAGTGCCCTTCACGGCCTCCACCGCCGCATGGACGTTGGCAGCCCACCGCTCAGCGTCCATATAGCCGTAGCCGCTGGCGTAGGTGTATCCGGTGGCAAAGGCGCCGCTCATGGTATCTTCGATGGAGATGGCCATGGCACCCACCTCGGCCAGCCGTTTGCAGTTGCGGTAGACCTGCATCGGTGTACCGCCGCCGTTTTCGCCGTCCACGATTACCGGCAATTTGGTGGAATTGCAGATGCGCTCGGTGGCGTAGATGTATTCCTCCCAGTTGTACATACCGGCAGGGATACCGTTCATGGCGTATTCCAATTCGCAGCTGCTGATAAGTACCGCGTTGTGACCTACCAGTTCGGCACAGCGGGCCGAAAGGCAGTCATAGATGCAGGGAGCCCATACAAACTCCCCTTTTTCCAACAGTTCGCGGATGGTATGTTGTGCGGACACAGTCCGTCACCTCCTTCATTGGTTAACCCCTTCAAATGGTTTGGTTCACGTCCCGGATCCAGTGGCTGCACACCATCCGCCACAGACACAGGAAGGTCTTGCAGATGGTATCCAGCTTGAGGCAGATAAACACCCAAAAAGGTGCCCATCCCCAGTGCAGGCCCGCCAGATACCCCAACGGGATGTTGAGCCCCCACATGAAGATCAGGTCGGCTGCCATCAGGAAGCGGGTATCACCGCCGCCCCGCAGCACGCCCTTGCTCATGACGGACTGGGCCGCCTGAAACACCATGAGCAGACTCATGGCATGCATCATTTGCATGGTGGCGTCCATCGCCTCGGGGGAAAGGTCATACAGCCCAACCACAAAGGGGCTGGCCAGTTCGATCAGCACACCGCCCGCCAAACCACCGACGACCGAGAGCAGAAAGAAGGTCCGGCTTTGCCGTTGGACGGCGGCCTGCTCGCCGCGGCCCACCGCCTGCCCGATCATCACCGAGGAGGCGTTGCTCAGCCCCATCAAAAAGGCGGTACAAAACCGCATGGTAGCCAAGGTGATGGCCTGACCGCTGACCACAGCGGCCCCCATATGGCCCAAAATAACGCTGAGGATGTTGTCCCCCACCGTGTACATACCGTCGCTGATGATGGGCGGCATACCGGTGGTAAGAAAGCTGCGCATCATGGCGGGGTCCAGCTTTCCCGCAAAATCCTTGGGACGGAACGCGATATACTTTTGGACCCCCAACAGATACCCGAAGGTGATGGCAAATTCCAACCCGCGGCTGATCAGGGTCCCTACGGCCGCGCCGGCAATGCCCAACCGGGGCGCGCCGAACTTGCCGAAGATGAAAACGTAGTTGAAAAAGATATTGGTAAAAAAGGACAGGCTGGAAACGATCAGCCCCAGATAGAGGACCCCCACGGTGCGCAGCAGATTGACCATGATCAGGCTGGTGCCGTGGAAGAAGAAGATCCACGCCGTTACCCGCAGGTACTGGCTGCCCAGCTCGATCATTTCCGGTTGGGTGGTGTAGACCCCCATGATGGCATGGGGCAAGGTTCCGGTAACCACCGCAAACAGGATGGCGGAACCGCCCGCAATGTACATGGAAAGCCGCCACACCTGCCGGACCATAGCCTTGTTGCCCGCGCCACAATACTGGGCGCTGAGCACACAGGCCCCGCCAGAGATCCCCAGACAGAGGATGTAGTACAGATAATAGTACTGGTTGGCCAACGAGGAAGCCGAGAGTGCGTTTTCCCCCAGCGCACCGACCATAACGGTGTCCATCAGGTTGACGCCGATGTTGATGGCCTGTTGAAAGGCCACCGGCAGCCCCACCAGTACCACTTGGCGATAAAAGCTCGGATTTTTCTCTATCCAGCGTTCCTGCCAAGCGCCCAGCCGCGCCCGCAGTGCAAAGGTCACAGGCCGAGATACTTCTTTCGGGTTTCTTCCGAGAGTTCCTGCGTGGCCTGATGATGCACGACCGTGCCGCGCTCCAGAATATAGCAGTCGCTGCTGACTTTGGTGGCAAACTTCACGTTCTGCTCAGCAATCAGGATGGTCACGCCCTCTGCCAGCAGATTGGTCACCATGTCGGCCAACTGATCCACGATGATGGGGGCCAGACCTTCGGTGATTTCGTCCAACAGCATCATCTTGGGGTTCTGCATCAGGCCGCGGGCTACGGCCAGCATCTGCTTTTCACCGCCGGACAGCTTGTCGCCTTTGGAATCCTTGCGTTCCTGCAGACGGGGGAAGAACTTATAGACACTGTCCAGATTCCATTTTTCGCTGCCGTCCACGCCCTTGCGCGCCGCCACGCGAAGATTTTCCTCGGTGGTCAGTGTGGGGAAGATGTGACGGCCCTGCGGCACGTAGGCAATGCCCAGCCGAGCAATGGCATGGCTCTGCATACCCACCAACTGCTTGCCGTTGAAGGTGATGGAACCTTCGGTCTTGCAGTGCTCTTTCGGGTTGAGCATGCCCATGATGGTCTTCATCGTGGTGGATTTGCCTACGCCGTTGCGGCCCAGCAAACACACCGAGGTACCTTCCTCGACGCCGAGATCCACGCCATTCAGAATATGGCTTTTGTCATAATAGGCTTGTACGCCTTTCAGTTCCAGAATCACGACACGTCACCTCCCAGATACGCCTGCTGCACGTAGGTATTTTGCTTGATCTCGTCCGGCGTACCGGTGGCGATCATCTCGCCGTCCCGCAGTACCGAGATCACATCGGCGTAGTTAAAGACGATCTCCATGTCGTGTTCAATGAAGATGATCGTCATGTTGCGTTCATGGGCTAGATCCCGGATCAACTGCATCAGGGTGTAGGCTTCCTCACGGGCCACACCGGCGGCGGGCTCGTCCAGAATCAGCAGTTTGGGGTCCATGGCCAGTGCAATGGCAATGTCCAGACGACGCTGGTCACCGTAGGAAAGATAGGCGGCCACATCGTTCATCTTATCCTCCAAGCCTACCAAGCTCAGGTAGGTCTGGACTTCCTTTTTCAGGTAGGAATCCCGCACCGGCAGAATGTTGAAGGTCTTTTTGTTCATCTCGATGCGGGCGATCTGCACATTCTCGTACACGGTCAGATTGTTGAACAGCTTGGAGATCTGGAAGCATTTCGTCATGCCTTTGTGTACGATCTTGTTGGGCGCCAGACCGGCAATGTCCTCGCCGCGGAAGATGACCTTGCCGCTGGAGGGGGTGGTACGGTTGGTGATCAAGTCCATCAGGGTGGATTTGCCGGCACCGTTGGGGCCGATGATGGCGCGGACCTGACCTTCCGGCACCTCGAAGGAGACGTCCTTCGTGGCGTGCAGCGCGCCGAAATAACGGTTGAGGTGCTCAACCTTCAGAATCGGTTCACTCATTTGTTGGCACTCTCCTTTTTGGTGGGGATCTCGCCCAGATCACGGGTGGTATCGTCACGCAGCAAGCCATTCTGCAGGAACAGCACACAGAAGACGATGAGCGCGCCCAGAATGAACTGGTAGTAGTTGGTCAGGATGGAAACCTGCGTGGAGATAAAGGTCACGATGACCGCACCCAGAATGGGACCGAAGAAGCTCTGCATGCCGCCGATCAGGCACATGACCAGACCTTCGGTGGAGGTGTTGGTGGAGAACATGACCGGGAACGCACCCATGTTGCGCATGGCGTAGAGGATACCGGCAACGGTAACAAAGAAGCTGGACACCATGCAGGCAAACAGACGAACGTTCTGGGTGTTCATGCCAACGAAGGTCAGACGTTCCAGATTGTCGCGGCTGCCCTTGAGGACGGTTGCAAAGGGGCTGTGGTAGAACAGGTAGATGAGCACGATGCAAATCACACTGACCACAAAGCTCAGATAGAAGTTGCCGCTGGCGCTGCCGGCAAAGTCCAGACGGACGTTACCGGTCAGACCGGTATCGGAACCCACATAGGGGATCTTGTACACCATGGTGAACAGCAGGGTGTTGATGCCCATGCTCATGAAGGCGAAGGCCAAGTCATCGTTGGCCCGCAGGCACAATACATTAACGCCCAGCGAGATGACCATGGACAGGACCATGGCGCCCACAATGGCCAGCGGTTTGGCCCAGCCGAGGCGGACCACCAAAATGACGTAGGAGTAGGAACCCATGCCGAAGTAGGTAGCCATACCGAGGGGACGCAGACCGCCGAAACCGAGGATGATGTTCAGCGCCGAGGCGAAGAGCATCATAATCACGGTACGGCTCATGAAGTCCAGCACGGAGTCCGCTGCGAAGAACGAGTAGACCAACATAATCAGGCAGATTGCCACACCAACGATCAGGTGGCGCTTGACCTGCGGGATCTTTTTCCAGCTTTTCAGCATCTCAGCGCGCCTCCTTCTTGGTGAACAGGCCCTGCGGGTTGATCGCCATGGCAATGACCATCAGCGCAGCGGGCAGAACGTTGTAATACTGGGGCAGGTAGATGGCACCGAAGGCATTGACCAGACCGACCAG
>NZ_CALADU010000272.1 GCF_937890665.1 uncultured Subdoligranulum sp. | reverse complement strand
GTTTGCACTTTTCCTTTTTCCCATTTCATCTCTTCCAGCAGAAAACCGCCGCGACAGCGAATTCCTTTTATTGTGCCATGTTCCCACACATCGGGCAATGCAGGCAGGAGATGAATGGCACCGTCATGGCTTTGTACAAGCATTTCGGCTATGCCGGCCGTGCAGCCGAAATTGCCGTCTATCTGGAAAGGCGGATGGGCATCGAACAGATTAGGATAGGTTCCCCCGTTTTGTCCGCGTTCATCGGTGGTGGGGTGGAGTTGTTCGGTAATCAGTTTGTAGGCGTGATTACCGTCGAGCAGCCGTGCCCATAGGCAGACTTTCCATCCCATAGACCAACCGGTGGAGTGGTCTCCACGGGCAATCAGCGATTTCTTGGCCGCTTCAAAAAGAACGGGAGAATTATAGGCGCTGATTTGACGGCCGGGATATAGTCCCCATAGGTGGGAAACATGACGGTGGTGATCCTGAGGATTGTCCCAGTCTTCCATCCATTCTTGCAACTGTCCCCAGCGTCCTACCTGCATGGGTGCCAAATGCTTGGCCACGGTTTGCAGGCTGTCTGTGAAGGATTCATGCTCATTCATTAAGGTGGCGGCTTGAATGGTATTGTGGAAGAGGTCGTAAACCATTTGATTATCCATCGTAGCACCGGCAACAATTACAAAATCGCGTTTACCGTTAACAGACGGACTGTTTTCCGGTGAATAGGAAGGAGCTACTACCAGCCAGTTGTTTTGGGGTTCGCGTACTAAGAAGTCCAGATAAAATTCGCAGGCGCCGCGCATAATCGGATAAACCTCTGCCAAATAGTTCTTATCGCCGGAGAACAGATACCGATCCCATAAGTGCTGGCAGAACCAGGCGTTACAAGTGGGCCAAACACCATATTTAGGACCGTCTACGGCGCCTGTACTGCGCCATATATCGGTGTTGTGATGCAACGTCCAGCCACGGCAGCCGTACATGGCGGCACTCTCGCGACCTTGTATGGCTACTTCTTTTACCAATTGCAGAAACGGCTCGTGCATTTCGGGCAAGGTAGTGGTTTCTGCCGGCCAATAATTCATTTCTACGTTAATGTCGGTGGTGTACTTCCCGTCCCAGGGAGCGCGTAACTGATAGTTCCAGATGCCTTGCAGGTTGGCGGCTTGTCCACCCGGCTGTGAAGAACATATTAAGAGATAACGTCCGAATTGGAAGTATAGGGCAGCCATTTGCGGATCGGCAGTAGAACTGAATTCTTTTACACGCCGGTCTGTCGGTTTCTTGATTTGGGAATTGCTGCCCAAGTCGAGGGAAACGCGGTTAAAGTATTTTTGATAGGCGGCAATGTGGGCTTCTTTTCTTTTTGCGTAGTTCTTGCCGGCCTGCTTCATGTATTGCCGTGCGGTTTTAAGTGCATCTCCCGATACGTCTTTGTAGTTTATGAAGTTTGTGCCGATGGAGACGTACAGAACAACGCTATTGGCATTCTTGACTTGCAAAGTACTGTCGGAGGTTGCTTTTAGCGTACCGCCGTTATTCTCAATCCGGGTAAGTGCGGTGAATCGAACCTTCCCCTCAATGCCTTCGTGGTCGTTGGCCTTTCCGTTGAGCTGCAATTCGTTGCGGGAAGAGATGCAGCGCTCTGTGTTTTCGGTATAAGGAGTGGTGTAATGCGCAGTGAAAGAAATGCTTCTTTTTTTCGAGGCTGTTAGTCTGATAACTAATAACCGGTCGGGAAATGAGGTGAATGTTTCCCGTACGTAAGTAATGCCATTGGCTGTGAAACGGGTGGTGGCTATTGCCTTTTCAATATCCAGATCCCGGTAATAGTCATCGTATTTACTGATTCCTTCAAAATCGAGATGCAGTGTGCCGACCGTTTGATACGGCATTCCATTGGCAGATTGTGAGCAGATGGCAGGGCCGCATAACTCTTGCGCTTCTTTATTTTTCCCTTCGAATATCAGTTGGCGTATGCGGGGCAACGCTTCTTTTGCCTTGGGATTGGTGTTGTTGTGAGGTGAACCGCCCCAAACAGTCTCTTCATTGAGCTGGAACCGTTCGTGTATGGGGTCGCCGAAGACCATTGCTCCCAAGCTTCCGTTGCC
>NZ_CALADU010000271.1 GCF_937890665.1 uncultured Subdoligranulum sp. | reverse complement strand
TCAAACATGCCTAACGCACAGTAGGAAGTAGTTGCAGACCGAACAACGATTTCAGACCCCCACTGAGTTTCTTCTTTTTCGAGAGTTGAATTATCAGGCAATACTGTCAACTTTACTTCAATAGGAGATAGAAAATGTCCCTCAAGGTCTTTAATAACAAGGTCAATGCCATCAATCGTATCAAAAGAGTATTGCTGATAGGGCTCAAAGACTGACTCAAAGCTGAAAAAGAGTTCATTTGGTCTTTTGTCTGCGCTATTAAAAACTTGACTTATTGGTATTTCATCTGCTACAACACATAAATTGCCATCAACGTAATCAAGTTTAATATAAACAGCCGATATGTTGTGCTCAAGCATATAACAAGCTGTAGCAGTAGGATAACTAGAGTTAAAGCAATTCTTTCCCCAATGGTCATCTACAGTTCTATTGGAGTGCTCTATGCCGAATAATCCGGATGGCATGACTTCACTTCCTTTCAAAGAGTGGCGTCAATTACTTGACGTCAATTTGATTTTATGCTATACTGTCAACAGTCACAATCATTTGTGTACCTATACAAAATTTATTATAGCACAAGGACTGCTTAAAAGGAAGTGATAAGCATGAGAATTGTAGACCTATTTGCAGGTTGTGGTGGTTTGTCTCTTGGTTTTGAACAGCAAGGATTTGATGTTGTGGCAGCCTTTGAATGGTGGGACGCTGCAATTAAATGCTATGAAGCTAACTTCAATCATCCTATTTTAAAAGTTGATTTATCTGATACCGAAACTGCTGTCCAGATTATTAAAGAATATCAACCAGATATAATTATTGGTGGACCGCCTTGCCAAGATTTTTCTCATGCAGGAAAAAGAGTTGAAGCGAGTAGAGCGGTATTAACTGATGCATATGCTGAAATTGTAAGCATAATTAAACCCATATGCTTTGTCATGGAAAATGTTGATAGGGCACAAAAGAGCAATGCCTATGCGAGTGCCAGATCAATCTTCAAAAAAGCAGGTTATGGTTTGACTGAAATCGTTCTTGATGCTAGCCTATGTGGCACACCTCAAAAACGGAAACGCTTTATCTGTTTTGGTATGCTTGGTAAAGATGATGGATTTGCGCTTCATACCTTTATCAGCAGACAATCTAAAAAAGTCATGACATTGCGTGACTATTTTGGTGAAGACTTAGGCTTTGAATTTTACTATCGACATCCACGAAACTATAATCGTCGGGCTGTGTTTTCTATTGATGAACCGGCTCCTACAATGAGAGGTGTAAATCGTCCTGTACCTAAGGGGTACCCAGGTCATCCCAATGATGCCTGTCCTGTTTCTCCAGATATGCATGTTTTAAGCACCGAAGAAAGAGCGTGGATTCAAACATTCCCTAAAACATTCAAATGGGTTGGCAACAAAACCGACGTGGAACAGATGATAGGTAATGCTGTCCCTGTAAACCTCGCTAAGTATGTTGCTGAAACTGTAGAACTTGCATTGGAGGAATGTCAAAATGGTTGATACTGAACAATTCAAAAAATGGCTTAAAGATAACACTCAGTACTCTGATGCCGTTATCAGTGATATGTCCTCTCGTATAAAACGTGCAGATAATATCCTTACATGGTATGATGATGAAGTGTATCAATTCTATTTAGAACAGGATGACCAATATAAACTTCTGTCCACTTCTGTTCGTTCTCAGATTAAAAAGTCTGTAAAGTTATATCGTCAGTTTATCACAAGCAAATAACACAAGGCTCAGAAGTCAGTTGACTTCTGAGCCTTGTGTTATTTTCGTTCTTTTATGACTGCTTCGATTACATCAATGTATTTTTGAGGAAGTTTGCAGTACTCATAAAGTTCTTGGTCTGTATAGATATGCTGCCACCGCGTCACAATCCTTTACGGCAGCAAAAAAGCCGCAAAATCATGCGGCTTTCTCACCATAGACAAAAAAAGAAAATCCACCCTACTGAAAAGAGGGTTGGTGACAGAGAGAAGCCTGGAAGGTTTCCCGTTTCTCTCTTCCCATTTCTATTATAACACCGGCTTTTGATTTGTCAAATATAGTAGGGTCAAGCCCCGGAAAATCGGCCGATGGGGCAAGATCAGTCCGTCGATTTTTCCTTCCCAAAGACACTTTCGAGTATATCAGGCCAAGCGTCTCTTGCAATTCTCCGGATCTTTCCCATCGGCAGGTCTGCACTGGCAAGGTACTCTTTTATCAGTTCTTTTGTCCAGATGATCTGGTCCTGATCCAACAGAAGCCGCAGTGTCTCCTGGAATCCCTCTGGAATCTTCAGAATCCGGTAGCATTCTTTAAATGACAGGCCTTCCGTCGCCATGATGTTTTTGATGTCGACCGTGGCTGTGTGCAGCTTTGAATCGATATATCCGGTCAGAACCAGACAGGTGGAGTGCTGTTCACTCGAATAATATTTCTCAAAAACTACCTTTCTGACAAGGATTTCCCGTTCATCTTCCTGGCTCACAATCTCGCTCATCTCTCTGCAAAATGCCTTTCCTGTTACTCTGCCTTCCGGACAGGAATATGCACCTGTGTAAACGCTGCTACCTGGCCAGCCCATTCGGTCAGGCTGTTGACTGCACTGCGTATAATCATTGTATCTTTCCTGATATCGGAGATACTTTCTTCAATAGCGGTGATCCGCTCGCCCATCGAAGAAAGCTGTTTATCGACTGCATCCAGCTTTTCCATAATCGCCTGCAGCATTTCTTGTTCTGTCATCGCGATCCTCTCCTCTCTGAATCTATCAGTATACCAGGTTTATTGTAGCACAGCCGTAGAAAAAGGAAAAGCACGAAAACAGGGCTTACCTGTGGCGGAAAAAGCTGCATCAAAAGTGAAAAGGCTCCTTTCCGGAAACAGCAAGGAGCCTTTTCTGTGAATCGAATCCCGATTCTGTGTTACCGGCCTGTGGACGGATTCTCCTTGATGGGGATATCGTTATTTGTAATGGTCCAGATCTTTCCGCGGTGAGAAACAGTAGAAACAAATCCCTCCGGCGTATCCATTTCCGCAACGCTCCAGTCATAGCGGTCATTCAGATGCTTCCAGGTGTATGTCCACCTGTTTTCTGCACTGAGTTCCACGATCTGGTATCTTTGGCCATCCCGCAGCAGTTCTACACGCACAAACTCCGGAATTGCCCGTCCATCGTCTGTGGTCCAGGTCTTATTGACGGTAAGGCTGGTATAATCATTTCTGCTGCTGCCGCCTCCGCCTCCACCGCCGCCCGAAGAGGTCTTGGTGTTGGTGATGACAAAGCCGTTGCGGCTATCTCCGGTGATCCGGCTGCTGTATCCCGGTACAGTAAGTTCTTCCACATTGTACTGATACGGGTCCCCTTCCGCATCCGTTGTGGGGAGCTTTTCAAAGGAGTGGGCCCAGTTGTTTGCAGCGGACAAGTCTGCCGTATCGATCACGACCCCATTGCTGAGCAGCTGGACTGTAACCGACTCCGGCCGGCTCGCTTCGTTTCCGCCCACCCACTTCTTCGATACAGCCACGGAAGTGTTTTCTTCTTTTCCGATGTCGATTCCGCCATTGGCTCCGATTCCGCCGCCCATATCCGCATGATTTCCACGGATAATCAGTTTGGCTTCTCGTCTGGCCAGATCCTTGCCTTCCTGGGAACAGGGGATCAATTTCAAGGACAGACAATCGACATAGTTTTCCACCGTTACCGGGGTCATATCGGCTCCGCTTGTGCCGTATCGGGGCGTTTTTTCGGATACAGACGGGTAAACGCCTGCAGCAGGCAGATAAATCGCACCATCTTTATACCACTGTGCTGCTCCGCCGCCCAGCATTCGATTGGGCAGGGTAGCCGGGAAATCCTCTGCCGGATTTGATGCAAAGACAAAGTCATCTCCGGCACCCTTTTCAAGCGCAGTATCCCTTGCTGTATTATCAAAGATGGCGGCACCTTCTGTGATATGGACGGAGGTTTCTCCTGTGGCACAGAACCACAGTCCTCCACCCAGCCGTGCAGTGTTCTCTGTAATCAGCGCATTGGAAAGGTGCATGGTGCTGTAATGGTCGTAATTTCCTTCGCTGTACATACCGCCGCCCATATTATAGGCAGTATTGTCGCTGATTTCTCCGGCTTTCAGCTTCACACCATTGGAGTATGAATAGATTCCACCGCCGATGCTGCCCTTGTTGTGGTGGATTTTACCGCCGTCCATTACAAAAGCAGTCTTATACTCCTCATCGCTCATCTGCAAGTTTCCGTCTACTACGCAAACTCCGGCGCCCTGGACCCCCTTGTTGAAAGCGATTTCGCCGCCAGTCATGTGGAATTTTGCATGGTCCTCGACATGCACTGCCCCCGATCCCTCGACATTCTGCTTCGAGGAGCAGTTGTTGTTGGACAAGATTCCTCCGTGCATCTCAAAGGTTGTGCGATGCTTGTCGTCGTTTCCAAAGAGCATGACTGCACTTCCCCGATGCCCGGTGTTTCCGCTGATTTTTCCTCCGCTCATCACTGCGCTGGAATGCCCCATCAGCAGCAGCCCGGAGGAACAGTTCGGGGCAGACACAGCAACTGCTTGGTTGCCCGAAATTTCGCCGCCGGTGATGATGACCTTGGCACCATCACTGGCCCGTACAATGCCGCTGTATACAATCGAATCGTCGTTCAGCGCATTCCGGGTAATTTTACCGCCGGACAATGTGAATACCGCCTTTTCGCCCCGGTTGTCAATGACACCGATCCCGGATCCATTCAGCCCGTTGGCGGTATCGCTGGCGATCCTGGAGCTGGTAACAACCGCTTCCCCGGCAAGGGTCAGACTTCCATAGTTCAGCAGGACACTTCCGATATTGTAGCGGCCAAACAGTGTAACCGAACCGGAAAGCACAAGCGACCCGCCCTCTTCCACCAGAAAGAGGTTTTTGAGGTTGGCTGTCTTGGTTCCTGCAATCTGGAACGGCTGTTCCGCTGTAATGGTAACGGTTTTCCCCTTGGGGACTGTTACAGCCTGGGCCAGCTTCACATTCTTTTCCAGCTTTATGGTGCCGCCGTTTTCGGCCTTGGCTGCTGCGTTCACGGCTTCCTGCAGCGTCGGGGCATCTGGCTCTCCGGAGATGGTATCCCCCGCGGCATCGTCCATCGAC
This sequence comes from uncultured Subdoligranulum sp., assembly GCF_937890665.1. The sequence continues at coordinate 4,230 of NZ_CALADU010000271.1, read as the reverse complement.
TGCTGTGTATACTGAACCGTAACATTGCCTTCAAGCTGTCCTTGAATCGTAACATGATCCTGGCTGTTGTGGATAACGATCTCCTTCAGCGCCGGATTTTCTTTGAACACATCGGCCTCCAGGACCTCCACGCCGCTGCCGATTTCAAAGTGCTCCACCCTTGTATCCTGAAACGCACAGGTGCCGATTTCAGTTACACGGTCGGGGATCACAACCGTACCGCTGAGCTGATCGGAATAGCAGAAGGCATACGGCCCAATGGAGATCAAGGTTTCCGGGAAGGCAATCGTTTTCAGCTTGGTGCCCAAAAAGCCCCACCTTCCAATGGAGGTCAGCTCGTCGCTCAAAGTGACGGCTTCAATATCGGTGTAGCTGAATGCCTGGTCCGGGATCTTTGCCAGGCGGGAAAGATCGACCGCACCCGTCAGTTGTTTGCATTTGTAAAATGCATAAGCACCCATCTCGGTCACACGGCTCAGGTTCACCGGACCGGTCAGAGCCGTGCATTCTTCAAATGCATTGGATTCGATCCGTTTCACTGCACCAAGGTCCGGGATTTCCTTCAGAGCGCTGCACTGATAAAACGCAGACAACCCGATCGCAGTGATCTGCCCCCGGGCTGTAACACGCTCCAATTTGCTGCATCCGGAAAAGGTTCTGGACGGAATCTCCGTGATGGAAGCGGGCAGCTCCACATGGGTCAACGCTGTGCAGTCGGACAGCAGGCTCCCTTCGGCAATCACAAGCCCTTCCGGCAAATGGATGCTTTTCAGCGCCGGAGCACTGGCAAAAGCTGCCGGCGCAGTGATCCGCTTCAGTGATGTGGGGAGATTGATTTCCGCAAGAACATCGCAGCCATAGACCATGGAATTGCTCGAAATTTCCTCCACACCTTCATCAAAGGTAATGGTGAGGAGGTCGCTCATGTTCTGAAACGATCCATCAAAGTTCTTGATGCTGCCGGGGATCGTGATTTCCTTCAAAGCGGGGAATTTGTAGAACGAGGAATGATTTACCGCGGTCAGGGTATCCGGCAAGGTCAGCGCCGTAACATTGCGGCGCTTATCCCACTGGGTAAACTGAATTTGGGTTACAGGATACTCGACCCCTTCGTATGAAAATGTCTCGGGCAGAGCAAGACTTGTGGGAGAGGGCGGATTGCTTACATCCCACAGACAGGCCCACCGGGCGCTGCCGTCGTCATAGAAATCAACGGTGTAGACGATTTCTCCGACGGTGATTTCCACATTCTCCTTCACCAGATCCGTATTCGCTGCTGGCTGGGCATCATCCGCTGCTCGGTCCTGGGGGTGCTGCCCGTCATTTTCATCTTTCTGGGCCTCCGCACCCAGGGCGGCAGGTTGGCTCGCCTGCGGCGGTGTGGGTTTTTGCTCCGGTATGCCATCCACATCCGGTTCACCGTTTTCTGCGGCTGCCGTAGGTTCGGGCAGCCCTGCCTCAGCAAAAGCTGTCATGCCCGACATGGAAAGGACTGTAAGCGCAGCCAGCAGCAGTGCCGCCGACCGTTTCAGTCGATTCATTTGATATTCCTCCTTGTTTTTCCATGTGCTATAAAATCGTCGTATGTTATACCACACAGAAATAGGTATTTAATCCAATATTAGTATATCTTATATTTTTTCTGGATACAACACTAAAAAATTTAGACATTCAAAACAAGGAACTCTGTACAATATCGCAAATACAACCGATATCCTGGCGCACCTCTTGATTCAGGCTTTGTGCTGTTTTACAGTTTCACTGGCGCTGCCCCTTGTTTTTGCCGGTGTACTGCCTCAACACCCGATAAGTCCTCAGCCGGTTTGTCAGCTGCTCCCGGCAGAGCCGCAGGTGGGATTTTTTCTTTTCCTCTTCGGTTTGCCGGGGGATCCCCAGCGACTCGCACAGCGCTTCCAGAGAAACGAACGACTTGTTTCGCTCTTCCTCCGCTTCCTGCACCGCCTCATGCAGCTGTTCCCGTGCCCTCTCCACACGGGATTCCTCCAGGCCAAAGAAGCTCATTTCCCACAGGACTGCGGCGCACAGTGCCCTTTCCCCCACCTCTCTGGCATTGGGGAGATATACCTCGCAGCCGAGAACCTCGTTCCAGGGTGCATATTCAAAGGCATAGGAATCCGGGAGCGGATCGAGGTACGCCAGGCGCTCGATTTCCTCCTCGGAAAGCCCCTCCAGGCCGGAAAGTTCCTCCAGCTCCGGTTCGATGTGAAACTTCGCGGCGATCTCCGCCTTCCGGTACAGACAGGGCTCCAGGAACTCGCCTTCTTCCGATGTGCGGAGAATCCCCAGGATCAGATCCCCTTCCCCCACCGGCTCGATCGGGTCCAGGCTCCGGACAAACCGGGTCAGTGCCTCTTCTGCCTGTTCCCGGTCCTCGGCTCGAACCCGGAACCGCTCACACAGTGCTGCAACAACCGTTTCCTCTGGCTGGCTTTGGATCAGCTCTTTCACCGTCATAAAAAACACCTCCATGCAGTGATTGTTGATCACAGAATCCCCCCGGATTTAGCCGTGAGGAGGATGCCAATTCCCTTACAAAGTTACAAATCCCTTAAATATCTCATTAAATTAAGGGAAATACAGCAAACATAAGGGCATTTATCGTAAGCGGAGATAATAAGTTGCCTTACCGGAACCTTCTCTCTTCAAATCGCCTTCTTTTACCAATTTTCTCAGAGAGCCTTCAATGGAACTGATGCTCAAAGATGGGCACAGTTCTCGAATATCCTGTTTCGTGAACCTTCCAATCTTATTTTGTGTTGCCTTTCTTACCTTCTCTACTGCTGGCAGCTTTGTTTCTATGATCGAGAATCTGTCTTCAAAATCCTTATAAGCTGCAAGAATGATGCTCAGCAGATATTTGATAAAAGGGACTGCATCTTCACAGCCTTCATGCCACCCGTCCTGGGATCTTGCAAGTGCATCATAGTAAAGGTCCTTCGTTTTTGCAATCTTGGCTTCCAGAGAGATGTATTTTCCTACATAGAAACCGTTGCGGTATAACAGCAAGGTTGTGAGCAAACGGCTCATTCTTCCATTTCCGTCATTGAACGGATGAATACAAAGAAAGTCATGGATAAAAATTGGAATTGCAATCAGCGGTTCCACTTCAAAGTTGCCGATTACACGGTTGTATTCTTCACAGATTTTATCCAGCGCTTCCGGTGTTTCAAATGGAGAAAGCGGAGTGAAGAGGGTTTCCGTATGTCCGTCCGGATAGGTCGCACTGATATAGTTCTGGATATTTTTAGTCTGTCCTGCCAAAGGATTATTCATGTGACTGTACATGATTTTGTGTAACTGCAAAATGTAATTTCTGGAGATGGGAATTACATCAAAGCTGTCATGGATTGCATTCAGCACATCACGATATCCGGCGATTTCCTGTTCATCACGATTTTTCGGCGTGGTCTTTTCCTCCACCAACTGTCGGATACGGGTATTGGTGGTGACAATTCCCTCGATGGCATTGGATGCTTCGGTACTCTGTATTTTTGCAATCTCGACAAGCTTCTCCAATTCTTCCGGGCGCTGCTTTAGATATTGCTCCTGCTTTCCAACTTCTCGGTAGATTGCTGCAATATATCCAAGAATTTCAGAATCCCATTTTTGCTCTTTGATTTTCGAGTAGTTGAATGTTCTCATTCCCTTAACCGCCTCTCATTTCCCTTAAAACATAGCAGATAGTAAGGGGAAAGTCAAATATCAGGAGTATATTCCCTTAAATAACCGGTTGTACCTCGAGCATTTCCTCTGTCGCTTTTGTCAATTCCGACTCTCTATCCTGTACAAGTAGAATACAGTTTCTGATAGAGACGTGGTGATCTGATTCTTTCATCAAAGCGAATTCCCTCGCAAAAAGGCCATTCCAAAATGGAATGGCCTTTTTCTGATACACTCTTCTATTTTCTTTTTGAACCCATCTTACCCCGATCGGCCTGACCTCGATCAGCCAGGGCGTTCGCTTCCCGCACTGCTGCCAACCAGCACCGTTTTGCATCTTCCATCCGGGCCAGCGCTTCCTCCCGGGTTTCGCCAAAGGTCAGGCACCCTGGCAGCTCCGGGATCGATGCCACAAAGCCCCCCTCGGGGTCCTCGGTCAGCCGGATCCGGTACTCCCTTGTGCCCAGCTTTTCCATCATCGCTTGCCGCATTTCTTTCGCTGCCATTGCTGTCTCCTCCTTTGAGGCGGTATGATATCAATTTTATTTT
>NZ_CALADU010000270.1 GCF_937890665.1 uncultured Subdoligranulum sp. | reverse complement strand
GGTCCATATCATCGAGAACACCGTGGCTGTGGCCCATGCCTGCGGCGTGGAATGCCCGAAGGTGGCACCGCTGGCCGCCGTGGAAGTGGTCAACCCCAAGATGCCTTGCACCGTGGATGCTGACGAACTGCGCAAGATGAACGAGGAAGGCAAGATCACCGGTTGTGTGGTGGATGGCCCCCTGTCGATGGACATTGCCATCGATCCCGAAGCTGCCGCCCACAAGGGTGCGCAGGATCGCCCTGCTGCCGGCCACGCCGACATCCTGCTCTTCCCCGACATTCAGGCCGGCAACTTGGTCTACAAGACGCTGGTACACACCGCCGAGTGCAAAAATGGCTGCATCCTGACCGGCACCAAGGTGCCCGCCATCCTGACCAGCCGTTCGGACTCTTTCCAGACCAAGGTCAACTCCATCGCGCTGGCAGCCGTTGTTGCGGCAGGCCTGCAGGCGGAATAAGACACCCAAAGAAAAGGAGACGATACCATGTCCATCAAAACGTTGGTCATCAATCCCGGTTCCACCTCCACTAAGGTAGGCGTGTTCGAGGACGAGACCCTGCTGTTCGAGGAAACCCTGCGCCATCCCACCGAAGAGATTGCCAAGTACGCCAGCGTCATCGACCAGAAAGACTTCCGCAAGGAGATCATTCTGGACTTCCTGAAAGAGAAGAACTGCGATCCCAAAACGCTGAACGTTATCGTGGGCCGCGGCGGCCTGCTCAAGCCCATTCCCGGCGGCACCTACGCTGTCAGCGATGCCCTGCTGGCCGACCTGAAGGCCGGTGTACAGGGCCAGCACGCCTCCAATCTGGGCGGCATTTTGGCCCGTGAGATCGGCGATGCGCTGGGCATTCCCAGCTACATCGTGGACCCCGTCGTGGTGGATGAGCTCACCGACAAGGCCCGGCTGTCCGGTATGCCCGAGCTGCCCCGCCGCTCCATCTTCCACGCCCTGAACCAGAAGGCCGTGGCCCGCCGTTTTGCCAAAGAAAACGGCAAGCGGTACGAGGATCTGAACCTCATCGTCATTCACATGGGCGGCGGCGTATCCGTAGGCGCCCATGACCACGGTCAGGTGGTGGATGTCAACAACATTCTGGACGGTGAGGGCTGCTTCAGCCCCGAGCGCAGCGGCACCGTGCCTGTGGGCGATCTGGTCAAGATGTGCTTCAGCGGCAAGTACACCCAGCAGGAGGTCTACAAAAAGATCTGCGGCAACGGTGGTTTCAACGCCTATCTGCACACCAACGATGCCCGCGTGGTGTCCAAGATGGTGGACGAGGGCAATGCCGAGGCCAAGCTGGTGCAGGATGCTTTCTACTATCAGATCGCCAAGGATGCCGGCGCTATGGCTGCCGTGCTGTGCGGCAAGGTGGATCAGATCATCCTGACCGGCGGCATCGCTTACAGTGCCTACACCCGCGAGATTCTGGAGAAGTATCTGGGCTTCATCGCGCCCATCACCGTTTACCCCGGTGAAGACGAGCTGTTGGCGCTCTGTCAGGGCGCCCTGCGCGTCGTTACCGGCGAAGAGCAGGCCAAAGAATACTAAGAGGCTCCGCGAAGGAGCCCTCTCCCCCGTTGTAAACTACAAAAAGCAGGAAAGACAGATGTCTTTCCTGCTTTTTTGTTGTTTCGCGATCAGGAGGCTTCCTCCTCGGCTTCCGCCAGCAACATTTCCATGATCTCGTCGTTTTGCTCCTCATACTGCGCCGCTACCGCGTCGTCAATCACGTAGACCGTCACCGGAATCACAGCGCTCTCCACCGACTCTTCATAGGTCTGGTAATAGAGGTCCACAAAGGCATGCCCCGTCATCAATGCCGTGCCGGTGTCCGCCGCATAGGCATAGCCGTAGACAAATTTTCCATCATCGCTGGTAATGTACAGCAGCGTCCCGTAGGGAATAATGGAAGGATCCACCGCCACCGTGCCGTAGGTCAGCCGGCGGCCGCTGGCGCCTTTCGCCGTGGCGGAGGCCGAATATCCGGTGGAGCGCTGCCCGGTGTAGGTCTCGGTCACGCCCTCCGACGGAACCCCGTCCACGATCTCCGGTCCCACAAAGGAGGAGACGGGGGTTTCTTCCCCGTAGACCTTGACGACAGTGGGCACCATTTCCACCTGTGTAATGCGCTCTACCTCCTGCTTTTCAGACCAGACACCATCCAGATAGACGTCCCGCCAGGTCACGGTATCCAATCCATCGCTGCCCTCTTGCAGGACCATCGTTTCGTCTTCATCCCGGTAGAACAGGCTGGTGGGGATTTCCTGCCGCTCTGTCGGAACCACCACCTCTTCGGTATACTCCACATATTCCACGCGTTGGAGCGTCAGGCTGCTGCCCTCGGTCACCACCTCGTCGGCCGCAGGGGTCACCCAATCGTCCTCATCATAGGTGATGCCCAGCCCAGCCAGCAGTTCAGCGGCGGTCGCTCCGGTGGTGATCACCTCATGGGTTTCACCGTCTGCCGTCACCGGCACCGTATAGGCCCGCAGTACCTGCATCTGTTCCCCGTCTGCGATCTGTGACCAGACAATCTCATCATGTTCTCCCAGCGGCGGAGTATCGGTTTGCGCCAGCAAGACTTCCTCGCTGTCCGAACTGGTCAGGATGCGCACACTGCCGCCGTGGGTGTCGCTGACCACCACAAAGTGGAGCGACTGGGAGGTAAAGGCAATGGCCAATCCCAGCGCCAAAGCGCCGCCCAACAGCGTCCCCCACTTGGGCAGTTCCAGCTCCATCCGACGACGGATATGCTCTTTGGTTTTTACGGATAAAGGCATATGATTTTCCTCACAAAGAAAGTGCCGGCCCCGCAAAGGGCAGGCACCCCAGACAATTTTTCGATAACCGTTCACGGTTCCGGCTTATTATACTTCACTTTGCCTTAGTTGTCCAGAACCATTTTACTGGATCTTCTACGGAATTTTTCGCCAAAAGGGCAAACTTTGTGAAGAAGGCACGTTTCTTTTTGCGGCAAAACACGCCGCACCTTCAAAGGAAGGCGCGGCGTGCGGGATGCAAAGGCTTCTGTCCGGTTCAATGGGAGTCCGAGTTCTTTTGCGCTAAAACATCGGACAGTTTAGCCCGGGGGATCGAACCGATTACGGTGCTGGAGGAGCAATTCACCAAGGTGATTCCCCGTTTGGAACAATATTCATACAGAATGCGATATGACCGCAACAGTTCCCAATAGGAGCGGGCATTGCCCTCCATCGTAGCGTTTTCAGCCATTTTGGTCATTCGGGCTTTTTCTGCGTTGCTGAGCTGGTAGGCATAATCCGCAGAATCGTTAGCTTGCAGAATCGATTTTACAAAAACCACAATGCCGGTCGTGTCGCAGCCCAAGAGATAGATCTCCTCAAACCCCATATAAATCGCCAGCATAATGGCATAGACTACCACACTGGCCTGACTGGGCAGATACTTGGCAAAGTCGATAGGTTCCTGAAAATGCTCATAGAACGCCAAATTGACCTTGAAAAAGTTCATACGCAGGCTATCCATCAGGCCGTACTTTTTGGCAAAGTCGATGAAATCCGCCGGGATAAAACACTCCGGCTGGTTCCCTTCTGTATTGAGAGAACGCATTACCCGCAGCAGTTCTTGGTCCCCTTCGTCGTCGGGATCCACATCAAAGAAGCGAAAATCCGACCAGAGATGAAAGTTGGCGTGCAAATCCTTGAAATCTTCCCGCCGCATTAGCTGGTTTACGGTAAAAACGTACTCCTCTTGCAGGTCCGAAAACCGCACATCTTTTAAGGACGGGCCATTGCCCAAGATAAAGCAGTGCTTGCCGCGATATCGATTTTTCCACCGCGTATTGCGGCGGATCTGTTGGTATTGCTCCCGCTTGACGAGGGAAAATGCCCAGAACTTTACGGTTTGGCACCATAGGTTGGATAGCCGATCCGACAAAACCGACACGTTGATTGCCTCCTTACCGGCCGCTCAGCACGGCGAAATAGGTATCTGCGCTTTGCTTCAGCACGCAGCGATGATTCAGTTTAAAAAATTGGGTATCCCGGCACATCTGCTGCCATTGCTGCGCATCGTAAGGGGCGTTGAGCACCCCCGCCAAGGCATATAGCTACGGGTTGTTCTGGGGCAGTTCGTCCACCATACGACGAATCGATTCCACATTTCTATACCCCAGTTCGATGGCAAAGTCAATCAGCAGGTAGTCGATAGGTCGGTCATACCGTCGATAATATTCCGCAAAAAAGTCGCAGAGAAACCGGGGGATCTGCCCTCCCTTGGCGGCAGCCATGCAAAAAACGCTCCACCGATATGCCGAAACATAGGCATGGGTATCATCCGGCTCCTGCATTTTGCAGGTATGCCAGCACCGCTCCGCCCAATCCGGTTGTTCCAGCGAGGCCGCACAGTAGACCGTGGCATCCAGCCACAGACCACCATAGTGCGCGAGCAGATAGCTGCGCAGATAGTCACTGTATTGCTGCACGGACAGCTTTTTTTGCAACCACAATTCCTGCATGGAAGGCGGCAGTTGTGCATATTCTTCCACATTTTGCTGGGTGAGCAAAATCACCGGCCGTGTCCCCGCCTGCCGCCGAATGCTGTCAATGCAGGTCTGGACCAGCGGCGGGGCCGCTTCATAGCCTTGCAGCCAGAGTACCCATACGGGTGCGTTCCCGATGGAGTGTGTTTCTGCGGCAGAATCCGCTTGCAGTTTTTCTGCCTCTTGTTGAAGGAACGCCCCAAACCGCTTTTGCAGTACCGTCAAAATGGCCGCCTGCTTTCCCCGATGAAAACCGGCGCAGGGATGGAGCTTAGCCAGCAGCGTCCACCCAAAGACCGCCGGGCCGAACCGGGCACTATTCCACAATCCCTGCAGAAAACGAACCATTTTTCCAGACAACTTCATGCTTTGTTTCCTTTTACCTTGTCCAGCCAACGAAAGAACGACCAACAGCGGGTACGCAATGCCCATGCATACCCCCACGCCTTAAGATTGGCAGTGGGGCCCAGCGTTCGGGGATTCAGAATATCCTGTTCCTTGACCAATGCCAAGATTCGCTGCTGGGTCTGCGCATCCAGCAGACCGTTGTGGGCGCACTTGATGGCATCCGACCCCAGCTGTTCCAGATAGTTCCAGTTCAAACCGGACAGACATTTCCTGCGTTGTCCCGGTTCGGTCAGTGTTTCTACCAACTGGCGCAGCAAGGGATAGCTGATTTCAAACGAAGCAAAATACCGGTCGGGGTCTTGGAGCAATCGCTGGGTATTTTTCAGCGCATAACGATAGACATACCCACAGACCGGCACCCCCAAAACTGTCTGGGCGTGCAGCAAAACCTGCCCGTTAAAATACCGGTCTTCCCCTTGTGCAATACCGATGGGAAACCGAATGCCATGGGCCTGCACAAATCGGGTTTTGATCAACTTTCCCCAACACTCACTGAGCTGAGCCGACCCGGTCAGCATGGCGATCATCGCCGCCTTATCGGTACACCGTTGGGAAAAGAGCGGACGAGGGATGTACTGCCCCGATTGGGGGTGGAAATCCATCACCTGAAAAACCACCCAATCCTCATGGATTCGTTCCGCTTCTGCCTGCAAATAGGACCACAAACGGTCATCCAGCCAATCGTCGGCGTCTAAAAATAGAAGATACTGTCCGGTCGCCGCCGCCATTCCTCGGTTTCGGGCCGCACTCACCCCTTGGTTTTCCTGATAAAAATACCGAATCCGCCCATCTTGGTGACACAAGGCCCGGCAGAACGTCCCCACATCCGGTCGAGAACCATCATCTACCAGTAAAATCTCGGTGGGAATCGTGGCTGCCCGCGCGCTGTCAATGGCCCGGCAAAGCTGATCCTGCGGCGGATCATGCAGCGGTATCACAACGCTGAGCCAAATTCCTTCCATCGTTTCCCTCTCGATCTTGCAAAGTTATTGCATGGTTATGTTCTGCCATTCTCCCCAAGCCCCCCCAAAAGGCAGTCGCCGCGTATCGGGGGACCGCTCTGGGATACCGCCAAGCTTCCTTTTGGGGAAGAAACATCTTGTCAGAAAGTCCGCCATTTTGCAACGAAATCAAAATTTCGTTGTGCATTTTTCTTTTTTAGCATACCATACCTTTTGGGAAAAAGCAACGCACCACCGGATTCCGTCACAAACAAAACGCCCCGAAGCGCAATGCGCTTCGGGGCGTTTGAACTCAATCAGGGGACACGCTGCAACAGCAGACTGGTTGTTTGGGAAAGATTGCAAGCACGCGGACATTGGGTTGCCCGCTGCGGGGAGCAAGTTTCCCACCGCTGCAATGCACGGCGTCCTATGGGGTTTCTCGGCAGCGTTTCGGATACTGCTTACACTTTTATCCGCCGCCTTTTTCAACCAAACTTTACAGCAGAATATACTTCAAAATAAACAGAACTGTCAGCACGTACATCAAGGGGCTGATCTTCTTTTCCCGTGCCTTGCCGGTGATGAGGTTCAGCAGCGTCCAGGAGATGACACCGATGGTGATACCCTCCGAAATGCTGTAAGCCAGCGGCATGGCCACGATGGTCAGGAACGCCGGAATGGCATCCGACAAATCATCGAAGTCAATCTTCACGACGGCGCCCAGCATGTAGAAGCCAACGATAATCAAAGCAGGAGCCGTTGCAAAGGAAGGAATGGTCAGGAACAGGGGGCTAAAGATCACCGCCAGCAGGAACAGAACGCCAGTGGTCATCGCCGTCAAACCGGTACGGCCGCCCTCGGTAACACCGGAAGCACTCTCGACGTAGGTAGTGGTGGTGGAGGTGCCCAACAGAGCACCCGCGCTGGTAGCAATGGCATCGGCCAGCAGTGCCCCTTTGATTCGGGGCAGGTGGCCGTCCTCATCCAGCATATCGGCCTTGGAAGCAACGCCGATCAAGGTGCCCAGCGTGTCAAAGAGGTCGACAAAAAGGAAGGCAAACATAACCGCGAAGAAATCCAACGGATTCAGCCCCGAGAAATCCACCTTAAACACCTGACCAAAGGTCTTGCCCAAAGCGGAGAAATCAAAGCTAACGAAAGAAGTAGGGATGACAGAGTACATCCCGGCATCCGCATCGGGGATATACAGGCCACACAACTCGCAGAGGATGCCAAGAGCCCAAGTGATCAGGATGCCGTAAAGGATGGCCCCCTTGACATTTTTGACCAGCATAATGGCGATGACCAAAACACCGATCAGCGCCAAGATCGCACCGATGCCCACGCTGTGGAAGGTTTCGCCCTTAAAGCTCTGGTAGGTCAGCAGCGTGGAGTCGCTATTGACGATAAGTTTGGCATTTTGCAGGCCCACAAACGCGATAAACAGGCCAATGCCCACGCTGACAGCAGATTTCAAGGTCGTAGGAATGGCATTGAAAAGAGCTTCACGGACGTTGGTCAAAGACAGCAAGATGAAGATGATGCCTTCCGCAAAGACGGCCATCAATGCCATCTGCCAAGTGTAGCCCATTTTCAGAACGACGGTATAGGCAAAATAAGCATTCAGACCCATACCGGGGGCCAAGGCAAAGGGATAATTGGCCAGCAGCGCCATCAACGCCGTGCCGATAAAGGCGGACAGCGAGGTGGCAATCAGGATGGCATTGGCATCCATGCCGGTGGCCGAAAGGACACTCGGGTTGACTGCAAGGATATACGCCATCGTCATGAAGGTCGTGATACCGGCCATGATCTCTGTTTTGGCGTTGGTATGATTTTCCCGCAGCTTAAAAACTCGTTCTAACATGAAATTCCTCCTATTTCAATGGATGCTGTTTTCCGCCCCTTGCTCCATAGAAAGTGCGGGGAGAAAAAACCGTGACACTCATTCTACCATTTTAGACATAGTTTGTCCATATTTTAAAAAAGATTTTTTTCGTTCCCATGTGAAATAGTCATACTTTTCCCAAAAGATTCTCGCTTTTAAAAGGAAGGCTTGCCCCATTTTTCCCGCATTCCTTCACCGGTTAGGGGCACTTCCCTTTTATTTCCGCCTCCTCTAAAGCAACGATCCTTTCCCATCGCATAGAACAAAACAAATCCTGCAACAGAAAGATCCCCGGAAAGCCATAGCTTTCCGGGGATCTGAAAGGTTTTGAAATCGCGATTAGCGCTTGCTGAACTGTTTCCGGTGCGGCAAATGTGATCTGGTTGCTTCGGTTTGAGCGTTTTCCGGAGGCAATAATAACACAGAACCGTACATTTTACAATCATCCAGACAAAAGTTTTTACAACTTCAGCCAAAATCTGCGAGGCGCCTTGCTTCTTTTCTGCTTCTTATCCACGGCAGCTCAGGGCTGTGGAGGAAAGTCAAAAGCAGTAAAAACCTCCAACCGAATTTCATTATACTAAATCTTATACAGCTTCAAACGCCAACGTTAAGACATGCTTGACCGCATGAATTAATCTAAGGCAAAAATCAATCGCAAAGCACTGGGGCTTCCTCATTTTGGGGTAGCCCTTTACTTTGACCTTTTTAGACACAAGATCAAATACCTTCAATTCTACTTTTTAGTTTGTCAACTTCAATCTTTCGTTCTTCCTGTTCCAACCGTAAAAAAGCAAGCAAGCACATTTGATATGTTTCATCATACCAATGCTCTAATTCTTCCGGAGACATCTCTGCAACCGCCTGTTTAAATTTTCCTTTCATCGAAGGATCGATATTATTATGTCGAAGGTTCAGATTGTTGAATAAATAAAAAAGATCATTACAGAACCCACTATCAACTTTAGAGAGTTGGGGCCGCTTAGCTTCCAATAGCTCTGCAAGCTTTAAAATCGTATTTTTCTTTTCCTGCAAATTTCCTTTCATACTGTGATGATTGTAAGAAAACACCTTATATGATATTTCTTGTGGAATCTGTTCATTTTCCGCTACCGAAATTGCTGCAGGCGATTTCTCAACGAATGTCACAAAGCCATCTTGACGCAGAGGCATATATGGGAATACTGTCCCTTGAGCGTGTCCAGATACTGCCGCAGGATGGTCTCCCGGCTCATGGCGTTCACCAGGGAGACCTCCATGCCGGAGAGCTGGATGTCTGCGGGCATCAGGTCAACGCCCTCCGGGTGGTGCAGGATACCCTCGCCGGGGCGCAGCGGCTCGTCCATCAGGATACGGCCCATCGCGTCGGACAGGGTAAAGGGCAGCTTGTCCGGCTGGGGGTGGCCCAGGCTGATGGTCAGGCTGCCTTGCGGGTCCCCGTCGATCAGCAGCACTTTCTTTCCGGCCTGCGCCAGCCCAATCCCCAGGTTCGCGCAGGTGGTTGTCTTGCCAACGCCGCCTTTCTGGTTGGCGATGGCGATGATTTGCGTGTTCAATGACTTCACCTCATTTCTGAATTGTTCTATGGCTTC
>NZ_CALADU010000269.1 GCF_937890665.1 uncultured Subdoligranulum sp. | reverse complement strand
CTAGCGTTACTTTTCTGGCGTGCTCGGAAACTGCATTGGTATCTGCCGGTAGCGATTGGCGCGGCCATCTTTGCGGTGCGGATTGGAATATATGCGCAACGAGATGTGGTTCGTATCGCATTGGTAGGAGCCGCGAATAATCCATGCGCGGTATGTACACAAAATGGTGCCGCGGTTGTATTCTTTCGCGGCGGACAAAGTAACCTGCAAGCCGTAGAATCGTATTTATCGAAGCATGCGTTGCCTAAAGTGGAGCTGGTCATCGATTTGCGGCAAAATCCATCAGAGATGAATTTTGCAGATGTCGCACTATGGCGAATGGAGCAGCAAGAAAACTTCCAGTCCCAAAAAGTGCTTGACGGGTTGACGCTGGATCTGTATCATGAAGGCAGTGGAAATTTGGCTGTTTTGGGTGTCGGAGATCGACATATTGCTATTATGGCTGGCAACATTCATCTTTCTCAGCCTGTTGCGGTAGATGTTTTTTGCGCAGCGGGAGCGTTGTCGGATTCCGTACAGGCAAACACGATTGTGTATTGCACATCGCATCCTTCTTGGCTGGAACATATAGACAACGAGGAACTTTACTATAGTTCGGCAGAGCCGGTCATTACGGTCCGGCCAGAGCATTCTATGATTTTTTCGGAGGTGGATCGGGTTGCTGTACAGTGAAAAGGAACTAAATAAACGGTTGCAATCTGGATGTTCGCTGTACTATTTTTATGCGTCCGATGAAGCGCTGGTTCGTTCTGCGGCCAATAAAGCCCTACAAGAATTGAATCGGGCGGATCCGGAAACCACTGTTTTGGATGGACCTACCCCCACAGTAGAAGAAATTGTTTTGGCAGCGGGAACGATTTCTTTTTTTGGCGGGAAGCGATTGGTGCTAATGCCGTTGATTCGCCCGTCTACGTATTCGGACAAGGATCTACAAGAATTGTGCGATACGCTGGCTGATACAGAGAATGCCATCTTTGTGATGACCAGCTTGATCGAAGAAAAATTCGGGAAACTGCGTCCCGGAAAACGGGAGCAAAAACTGATTGCTGCCTGTGAAAAGATCGGGTATTGCGTACAGATTAACAAGCCGGGGCGGGGGGAACTCCAGTCGCTGGCTCGAAACTGGGCACAGGAAGTCGGGGCCACCTTTGAACAGGGGGCGGAAAGTGAATTGTTGGACCGTTGCGGCGAGGATCAATTCCTTTTGCAAAACGAAATTGCTAAGCTGGCGGCTTTGGCCAATTACGGGACAATCACCAAACGAATGGTCCAACAGTTGGGCACGGTTACGTTAGAAGCCGATACTTTCGAGATGGTAGAATTGGTGGTGACGGGACGTGCTACACAAGCTCAGCAGCGGCTCAAGACATTATTACAACTACAAAATGATCCAATCTTGATCACCGGTGCTTTGATTGGTAACTACATTGACCTTTATCGTGTATGGCAAGGAAAACATAGCCGCCGAGGGCTTGCCGATGTAGCCAAAGACTTTGGGTATGGAGGAAAATGGAGTTACCGCTTGGGTAAGACGGAAAAGACAGCGGCACGTTTTAAGCGACACCAGTTAGAACAATGCCTTTGTATCTTGCAAAAGCTGGATCTTGATTTGAAAAGCAGTAAACTAGACGCAGACCTTTTGCTCCAAAAGGCGTTGTGTGAGTTGGCGCTGGCAGGGAGGGCTTCATGCTAAAGATACAGCAAGCGCTGTTGGTAGAAGGCAAATATGATGCTGCCCGCTTGACCAATCTGGTAGAGGGAACTATACTGACCACCGATGGCTTCCGGGTTATGAAAGACAGAAATTTGCAGAAAATGCTGAAGCAGTTGGCGAAAGCACAAGGGCTGTTAATTCTGACGGATTCCGATGCTGCCGGATTTAAGATTCGCCATTTTGTCACTGGATTGGTGGGAGCCCAGCATGTATTACAGGCCTATGTACCAGCTATTCCAGGTAAAGAATCCCGTAAAGAACAACCCGGAAAAGAGGGGCTTCTTGGTGTAGAAGGCGTATCCGATGCGGTAATTTTACAAAGTTTGCAAGATGCTCTGCGAGGTGCTACCGAGCGGCCTTCAGACGCTGTTCTTTCCGGGCAGTCGATCACGTATACGGATTTGTATGAGTGGGGAATCTCCGGCATGGCCAACAGTGCAGAAAAGCGGCGCGTGCTATTACGCCAGCTGGGGCTGCCTCCTCGTCTTAGCAAAAAGGAACTGTTACAGGTCTTGAATACGTTATATACACGGGATGGGTTGGGGCGACAGATCCAGCAGATGGAAAGATTGAAATGAAAACAATAAAACAGCGTACCTTTCTTTATAGACAAGGTACGCTGTTTTTTGTCATAATCAGAGTTACTTCAACTGTTCATTCATGATTTGATGACAGTACCACGGCTTTTCGGCATGAAACACGCGGCCACTCAAGCGCGCAAAGCGGTGGTCTGCGATTCGCGCGGGAAAGCGAAGCTCCCATGCACAGAGTGCTTGATATTTAAAACGGAGTTCCCGATTGGCTGCATTGTTTCCGTATTTAGAATCACCCAAAATGGGGCAGCCGATATGTGCAAGATGTGCACGAATTTGGTGGGTGCGCCCAGTAATCAGTTCTACTTCCAATAAGGCCAAACGGCCGCTTACGGCTAACGTTTCATAGCCGGTAATGACTTCCTTAGCACCCGCTGCAGGGGAAGAAACGATCTTAACAATGCCGCGCTCTGCGTCTTTGAGCAGATAATCATGCAGTAAAGCGGCAGGGGGCTGTGGACGTCCGAAGGTGACACAAAGATACCGCTTCTCAATAGAACGATTTTTAATGGCTGACGTCAAGAATTCCTCTGCGTCGCGGTTGCGTGCCATTAAAACCAAGCCGCTGGTGCCGGTGTCCAATCGATGGCATAACACCGCGTGGGTGGGCTGCCCAGCTTTTGCCAAAGTGGCCTGTACTCGTTTTACTAAGGTATCTTCATTGGGACCCTCGACTTCAATACCGGCGGGTTTGTGTACGACCAGAATATCTTCGTCCTCATACACAAACACGGCAGAGGGGAGTGCGCGCTTTTCCAACTGCTCATCCAAAAGGAAAAGACGAATCACATCGCCGTTTTGTACGCGGGTGGAAAGCGGCTGCTTCTTTCCGTTTAATTTGATTTTGTTTTCTCGAAGTGCTTTATTTAGCCGCCCCACATTCAACGCAGGATAAAGATCCATGAGGTATTTATCCAAACGAACAGGCAGTAGGCTTTTTACATGTAGTTCTTTCATTGTGTTGTCAACTCCTGATCCCACAATACAGTTGCGTCTTCAATGTCTAAGGTGACCATCAGCCAACCGGGGTCGCTGTCATCCACCTGTAAGATGGCATACTTTTGTGAGCCGGCACAGAGATACGCAGCATCTTCTAATTTGCTTCGGGTAAAGGGCGAATCGGCAAAACAGACGGTCTTTTTTGTGGAGTCTAACACACCACGATTCCACAAAGAATCAGTATAATCCGCCAACCGGAGAGGGTATGCTTCATCATAAGCGGTGCATAGCTCGTCAAAATGAGTTCCCTGCAAGCCGGGCGCAATCACATACCAACTGTTTGTGCTGTCTGTGCTTGTCACGCGACCACACCAAGCCAGTTCTTTTACGGGCTCCACTGCCTGCAAAAAGGCGCCTTCCTCTTCAAATAAGTAAAGGGTATTGGAATTTACAATACCGTCCGCCAGCTGCTGTAAAATAAGCGCTCGCTGTTCACCCAAACTTATCGCATTATATCGTGCAGCAAAGGGGTCGTTGGTCGTCATTTGATAATCGGCGGCAAATAAAGCGAGATGCAAAGCGTCGTCTTGGATTCCCTCTACCGATACGAGGTGCTCATAACAAGAAGCCGACTGCCAGAAGTTGCTTTGCAGCGAAGATGGGTAGGCATCGGATTCTATCGCAGATGCCATATCCTGATGGCGCTGCCAAAGTCCCGGGCTGACATCCACAATTTGTACTATTACCAACAAGAGCAACCAAACGGTTGCCCGCGGTAGGCGGCTGATTCCCACAAAGGCGGTCATAATGAGAAGGTTGTAAACCGGCCAAAATAAACGTCCGCCTGAACGAAAAACCGAGCATATTTCAATGAGCTTGGCGGGGAGCGGTATGGTAAACAAGGTGACACCATTCGCGGTGACCACGTGGCTAACGGCAAAAACAGTCAGTAAAAAACAGGCGGCGCATAAGGCCCAATGGCGACGCAGGAAGGGGAAAATCCGGCGCCGATGCCAAAGCATTACAAAGGGCAACGCCACCAAAACGCCTAATCCCAAATATGCGAACGCGTCATAATTTCCGTTGATTTGATGTTGGGTGGGGAGAAAACGGCTGTACACCGTCCCGTTGATGCCGGATGGATTCCACAGCGCATTGAGGTTCATGGAAAAATAGCCATATAGAGCCTGACCGCCGCTGGTTGCTGTGCCATAAAAAAAGCCGAGCACCCATCCCAGAAGCAATGTGCCGCCCATATTCCCAATAAGATACAAAGTCGGCGCTCCCCATTGTTTATGGAGCACCGCATATTCCAACAACAACGCCAACGTAATGGCGTAGGTCATAGGCAGGAAATAAGGATGGATTCCAATAGCCAGTAAGTTGACAGCAAACAACCCCCGGGAAGCAAAACGCCCCTCTCTGCGCGCAGAAAAGTAAAAATACAAAGCCGCCAGCACCAGCCATTGCGCCCCCAACGACGTATGACGAAAAGCCCGCTCATACAAAATAGGGCTGGTGATAAACAAAAGATCACCGAGCAGTGCTTGCGGAATTCTGGCAACAAAAAGACCGCAAAGCAGTGCGCCGAAGCCTCCTTGCAACGCAAAACAAAGAAAGGTAAATACACCGAAATATTGGAAAGTGCCCCCTAAGGCGTTGGCAATCGGCCTGCAGAGTGCGGCCATCAAAGGAATGGAGTCGGTGTAAGCAATACTGATGCCGTCGGGCGCATTGATGCTTTGCGTGACACAGAGCGGAAAGGCTTGTGCACTTTGGCGGTAAAACAGCCATCCGGCGTAATGTTGCTGAATGTCTTTTTCTAAGTAACCGCCACGGCAAAAGCTGTCATTCGTAACATCCAAGGGGGCTACACCGTACACAAGCAAAAATGCGATAATGCCCAGCAAGGCTCCCAGAAAAAAGAGCCAGAATCGGCGATGTTGGGTTTGATCTTTTAGCATGTCGGCGTGCCTCATCTATTCATAAAATGTTTTATAAGTATAGCATATCTGCCAGCTTTCTTCAATGTGGATTGACATTTTGCCCATACTGCTGTAAAATACATATGATTTGCCGCCGTGGCGGAACTGGCAGACGCAAGGGACTTAAAATCCCTCGGTAGCGATACCGTACCGGTTCGATCCCGGTCGGCGGCATAAGAAAACTCCCACCGGATGGAAAACCGTCCTGTGGGAGTTTTGCTGTAATCATAGCAAAAGCGGTTCGGTGAGGATGAGGAGCGGCTTGGACGAGAACAAAAAGCGCTTGATTTTTTTATGTTTTTTAGGGTGGAATCCCAGAGAAACCGCTTGTTTCTTTTAGACAAATCGTATATAATGTAGTGTATGACTGCGATTGCGTCAAAATAGAGGGGACGCCGCAGTAATGATTTTACTTAGGGGGAAATGAAATGGCAGACTATTTTGCAATGGACCGCGCCGCGCTTACGGCGGAAAAGACCCAACTGGAAGCTGCGTATAAGAAGTTTCAGGATATGGGCCTGAAGCTTAATATGGCGCGTGGCAAACCCGGCCCTCACCAGATGGATTTGGCGATGGACTTGCTGAAAATGGATGACTATACCACCGATGACGGCTTTGATGCCCGCAACTATGGCAATTTGGAAGGACTGTACGAGGCACGAGTCCTTTTTGCTGAGGTGATGGGTGTTAAACCTGAAGAGGTGTTTGTGGGTGGCAACTCCAGCTTGCAGCTGATGTATAACTTGATGGCGATTGGCTTCATGTTTGGCTATCCCGAGTCTCCCTGCCCGTGGTCTCAGGTAGAAAAGCGCAAATTCCTCTGCCCGGTGCCCGGTTATGATCGTCATTTCTCCATTACCGAGGAAATGGGTTTTGAGATGATCAACATCCCCATGAATGAGGATGGTCCTGATATGGACATGATCGAGAAGCTGGTCGCCGAAGACGATACGATCAAAGGGATCTGGTGCGTACCGCAGTATTCCAATCCCGACGGCTACACCTACAGTGATGAAACCATCCGCCGTTTTGCGTCTATGAAGACGGCAGCTCCGGACTTCAAGATTTTCTGGGATGAGGCTTACA
>NZ_CALADU010000268.1 GCF_937890665.1 uncultured Subdoligranulum sp. | reverse complement strand
TATACCGGCATATAAGAACATCTAAAGAGATAATTAGAAATCTATTAAATGATTAAGCTAACAAAACAATCCCCGGAGCCTGCTTTTCCAAGCAGACCCCGGGGATTTTCTATGAGAAAAGGAATCAAGCGTTTGTTTGCGTTTCGGCTTTGCTGCGCCGTTTATGGCGGCGCCACAGCACTACGGCCAGCAGCACCACGAGCACAGCCCCCGCACCTGCCAGCAGCGGCCAAGGCAACGTGGTCCGCGGCACTGCTGCCACCGCGTCGTCCCCCGCCTGCACCGTGCAGACCAGATAGCTGCCGTCCACGGTCGTTTGGGCCTTGCGCCATTGTCCGTCACTGCCCCGCAGATAGAGATCCGTTTCCTCCGACAGCGGCAGATAGCGCAGTTCCGCCGTTTCGCCGGTGGTAGCAGGCAGCGCAAACTGCCAGCTCTCGGCGGTGCCGGGCACCGGGGTATCGTCACAGGCAGTCAGACGCAGGGTGTCCTCCCCAAAGCTGCCTTGCAGCAGCAGGATGGAACGGCCGTCTTCCCGCTGTTCCTCGCTGGCAAGAACCGCCGTATACGGGGTATACACCGCCGTGATGGTTTGGTCAAAGGTAACGCTGTCCGTTGCAAAGGTGGACCATGCACCGGTGTATCCCTCTTTGGCCGGTACCTCCGGTGCATCCTCCCAGTCGAAGGCGGCACCGGAGTCCACCGTAAGGGCCGCCACGGTCTGTCCGTCCGCCACAAAGGTCAGGGTAATGCAGGAGAAATCGTCCGGCAGTCCCTCCTCTTGCGCCAATGCGGCAAAGTCCGCAAAGGAAACCGGCTCGGCCTGCCCGGCGTAGCTCACACCATCAATGCCGCCCAGCGTTTCGCTGACAAAGCAGTTGCCCTGCACCGCGCTGGTCTGGTCCAGCAGACGGTTGACGCTGTTGCCCAGCGCATCCTCTGCCAGCAGACCACCCGCCACAGCGCCCACCTGCTCGGTGCCGGTGGCTTCCACCCATGCCCGGCAATCGGTAATGGTGTAGCCGCTGCCGGCAATACCACCCACATAGTTTTTCCCCGACAGGCGTCCCTTGGCCGCACATTGCCGGATGGTGGATTTGCTTTGACCGGCAATACCGCCTACATAGTCCACTTCTTCCTGCAGCAGGTCGGCGGTGTTTTGGCTTTGCAATACACTGCCCAACTCCATGCTGCCCACAATGCCGCCCGCGCACTGCTTTTGGACCTGCACGCTGCCTTGGTTGGTGCAGCCCCGTACTACAATGCGGGTTTTGTAGGTCATATTCAGCGAGCGGCTGCCGCTGATCTTGGTGTCATCCTCGGGGTCCAAATCATTTTCCCGGGCCATGGCACCGGTGATGCCCCCAGCGTTCAGGTCCGCGTAGACCGCGCCGGCGTTCAGGCAGTTAAAGACCTTGCCCTCGGTATCGCTGTCGGCATCCTCGTCGGAAACATCCTCATACACCGTACCCTGACCGGCGATTTCTGCCGCCCCCATCAAGGTATCGCCAATTTTGTTCAGTTGGTTGGTGATAGCTTCTATATCCCGAATCAGGGCCTGCGTATGGTCACCGGTATCGGCGTTGATCGCTTCCACCCCATCGGCAATGGCCGTCAAGCTGCCGCTCACACTGTTGCGGGCCGCTGTGATGGCGTCCTGATCGTTGAGGGTCAGGCTGGGGATCGTCAAGGTCGCCTGTCCATCCAGTGATGCCGAGGCGTCGCCTTGCAGACTGCCCGAGCCTTGCCCTTCCACACTGTTATCCACCGACAGACTGGGCTCCCGATGCGGCGGACGGCCATGGGCGTTTTCCCCTCGGTCAACGTCCTCCGTGCCGGTGGCTTCCGACGAGACCGTGCTCTCCGGAGGCGTGGTTTCCTCCGTCGGGGGCGTTTCAACGTCGGGCGACTCCGGCTCGGGGGTGACTTCGGGGAGGGGGGTTGCCTCTGTCGCCGGGGTGTCTGTGCCGGTGGTTCCCTCGTCCGGGGTTTCGGTGGGCGCCGGTGTGGGATTTACCGTGATGTCGGTGGAGGAAGAAATACCGCCCTCCGCACTGCCGTCCACACCGGCCTGCCCGGTCAGGTCCGCCAGTGCCGTCACCGTCAGATCTTGGGTGCCGATGTCAATGCCGTCTTCCACCTTTTTCAGAAGGGTGTCCACAGCATTGCGGGCACTGTCCACCCGGTTTTTCAGGTCGGTAAACTGTGCATTCAGTTCCGAGGACGCCGCCGAGGCATCCTGCGTAGCCTGATTCATCAATCCTTGCAGGGTGTCCAGTTCCCCTTGCAGTTGCCGCAAGGTGTCCTGACTGTATTGCAGTACGCTGGCCGGCTCCATCTGTCCGACGATGCCGCCGCCCTCTTTCCGGGCATGGATGGTACCGTAGTTGATGCAGCCTTCGATGTATCCGGTTTGGCTGCCGGCGATGCCCCCCACATTGTAGCCGATATGATCGTACCCTACGGCGCCGTAGTTGACACAAGCCCGCAGCACACCTGCCGACTGCCCGGCGATACCGCCGATGTCGGTGATGTCCGTTCCGTGCTCGGTGGTAAGCAAATCGGTGAGGGTCAGGTCATCCAACTGCACATCGTTTTGGCTAACCGTGGTGTTGACGGCTGCCCGGTTGGTGCAGTACGAGATCACGCCGTCGTTCTGGCCCGCCATACCGCCCACAAAGTGGTTGCCGTAGACGGTGCCTTCCACCGTGCAACCTGTGATGATGCCCGTAACGGTGTTGCTGCCGGCGATCCCCCCGATGCGGTTGGTACCGCTGACCGTACCGTTAAAGCTGCAATTTTGAATGGTTCCGGCATTTTGTCCTACCAGACCGCCCACTTCAGCCCGGGTGCCGCCGGGCTGTACGGTGCCGGTCACCGCCAGATCCTGTACCACGGCCCCCTCTTGCAGATAGCGGAATAGCCCTTGTACGCTGCCCTGTGCCGAGAGACTCAGCCCCCAGATGGTATGGCCGTTGCCTAGCAGCGTACCGCCAAAGGTGGGGATGCCGGTAAAGTCGCTGCCGGTCAGATCCATATCTGCCGTCAGCTCCACCGTGCGGCCACGGCTCCAACTGTCCAGACGGCAGTCCTTGGCCAGAGCCTCCCAGCCTGCCGCATCGGAGATGGTGATGACGGCCGGTTCCGTATCTTCGGCCCAAACGACGGGGGCGCCCAGTACCGCCACCATACACAGGCTTACCAATGCAGCCAGCAAACGGTTTGCGAATGCTTTCATACTTCCTCCCCCTCGGTATAGTTTTGGGCCCACGCGGCAGCGTCCTGCGGCAGCGCAGGTTCCGGCTCGGCGGGTTCGATGGTGGTCCCCGCTGTGACGGCGGCTTGCAGCGTGCCGTTGAGAGTCCCCTTGATTTCGGCGTCGATGACACCGTTCACATAGCCCCGTACCCGGCCGCTGACCCGCATATTGCCGTTGGCCGTGCGGGTGATCCGCGTCAAGTCGATGGGGGCCTTCATGGCGAAGCTGGTGCGCTCCACGATGGAATCCCCAATGAGCAAGATCTGAGGCAGCACCGCCAGCACCAACACGATGGAGATGACCGTACCACGGCCCAGACAACTGCCGATGGCGGCAATGACCGGGTTGGTGGTCAAGCGGCCGATCAGCGCACCGGCCACGGCCAGAATGGTACCGGAGGTAAAGATGGTGGGGAACGCCTCGTTGAGGGCAGCCACGATGGCTTGCCGCGGCGGCATCTGTTTTTTCAGGTCGCCGTAATGGCTGGAGATCACGATGGCGTAGTCGATGTTGGCACCCATCTGGATGGCATTGACGATGAGGTAGCCAAGGAAATACAGCGGCTCATCCTGCAAGGTGGGCACCGAGAAGTTGATCCAGATACTGCCCTGAATGACCACGATGAGCAGGATGGAAAGGCCCACCGACTGGAAGGTGAACAGCAGAATCAGTACCACAAAGAAGGCCGACAGGATGCTGATGAGGATGTTGTCCTCCCCGAAGGAGCTGGACAGATCCTTAACGTTGGTGGAGTTGCCCACCACATAGGTATTGCCGCTGTAATACTGGTTCAAAATGCCGTGAATGGTATCGAGGAAGGCCATGGTCTCATCGCTTTCCTCGGGCAGATTCAGATACACCACCATCCGGCTATATTGGTCGCTTTGCAGTTGAACCTGTGCCCAGTTTAGCTGGTCGAACAGGTCATCTACGGTGGTCTGCATTTCCCCTTCCAGCGTGATGTTGCCCGCGTCCATCTCCTGCTGCAGGAACATAAACATATCAAAGAGCGGCACCTTATAGTCCCCGATCCCGCTGAGCACACTGCCGTACTGGTCTTGGTCCACGGCATAGGCCAGATACAGGGCTTCGGCCACCTCATAGTCCACCCCTGCCAATTCCGAGAACTGCCGCGGGGTCAGCGAATCGGCCAGCATATAGCCGTCCTGTGCTTCGGTGTTGGCCAGACCTTGGCAGGATTTGACCTCGGGGCAGGCCTCCAACTGTTGGAGCACCGCCCGCTCGGCATCGTAGTTGCCTTTGGGCACGATGAGAGCCACCATGTTTTCGTTGCCGAAGGCTTCTTTGATCTTTTGGTGGGCGATCTGGCTGGTGCTCTGCTTGGGGGTGACCAGATCGGTAAAGCTATAACAGTAGGGGCAGTTGTTGGCCAACACCGCCGCCACAACGGCCACCACCGCAAAAATTGGCGGGATCACCCAGCGGGTGGCCACATCGAATTTGCCCAAAAAGTCGATCTTGGGGATCAGCTTGCGGTGCCGGGTGGCATCGATCTTGCGGCTGAAGACCATCAACAGGCCGGGCATCAGCGTAAAGACCGACAGCAAGCTGAACAGGATGGCCTTGATCAACACGGTGGCCATATCTCGGCCAATGCCAAAGTGCATGAACGCCAAGGCCCCCAACCCCGAGATGGTGGTCAGCGAAGAGGAGCTGATCTCCGGGATGGCCTTTGCCAGCGCGGCAATGCAGGCTTCCCGGGTATCTTTCGTTTCATGCTCGTCGGAAAAGCGGTGGCAGAGAATGATGGCGTAGTCGATGGCCAGCGCCAACTGCAAGATCACCGTCACCGAATTGGAGATGAAAGAGATGGTCCCGCACAGAAAGTTGGTGCCCATGTTGAGCACTGCTGCCGCGCCAAAGGTCAGCAGCAGGACCGGAACCTCGGCGTAGGCGCGGGAAGTCAGGGTCAGCACCACCACGATGATGACCGCCGCGATGACGAGGATCACCCCCATCTCGTCCGCCAGTTCGGCGGACATATCCCGGCCCACCTCGGTATCGATATAGTAATCCTGTCCGGCCAACGCGTCCTCGATACCCTGCAGTGCCGCCAAGCTCACCTCATCGGTGGAGGTGCCGTCAAACGTGACCGAGAAAAGTGCCGCGGCATTTTTGTAGTGTTCTTCGGTGTCGTCAAACTCCACACTGTAAACGCCGTCCACTGCCTCGATGGTTTCTTGCAGGGCTTGGGCCGCGGGCACCGTGACGTTGGATACCATCACCCGTGCCGTGCCGAACGTGGTAAAATTGTCGTTCATCACCGTCAACCCCTGCCGGGTCTCGGTGTCGGCGGGCAGATAGGTGGTGATGTCGTTTTCCACCTTCACCCATCCCGATGCCACCACGCTGAAGATCAGCGCCAAGGCATACAGCAGAAAGAACAGGTTCCGCTTATCCACAATAAAGGCGGCAACCTTTTCCATTCCACTGGTTTTCGGTTTTTTGTCTTCCAAAACGAAGTCCCCCCGTTCGATAGAAAAAACAGCCCTTTACAGAGCTGTTCCTCTTATTTTACTACGGCGGCCGCACTTCGGCTATGGACACATTTGCACATCTGTCTAAATGCAAGACATCTTACCTATATTTGTACAAAAAAAGCCCCGGCACGGGAACACCGTGTCGGGGCTTTGGTTAGGGGTACCCTTTTAAGCACGTTCCCGCAGGAAGGGACCGTTGAACACATACGCATCCAGACGGCGGAAGGCTTCTTCCACCCGGGCGAGAGGCAGCGCCAGATTCATGCGGATGGCACAGGGACCGTGGAACATCCGGCCGTCCTGCCAAGCCACGCCTACGTCCCAGCCGGCTTGCAGCACCTCGTCCAATGTGCGGCCGTGGGCTTTGCACCAATCGGTACAGTCCACAAACAGCATGTAGGTGCCCTGCGGTTTGGCCACCGCCACCCCGGGGAAATGGGCGGCGATGAAGTCGCAGGCATAGTTGATGTTGCCGCTGAGGGTCTGGCACAATTCATCCACCCAGACGTATCCTTCGGGCTGGTAGGCCCCGATGAGGGCGTGCATAGACAAGACGTTCATCTCGTTGTAGTGGGATTTGCTGCTCTTGGCCGTGACCCGGTCCCGCAGGTAGGGGTCATAGATAATGTGGTAGCTGCCCACCAATCCCGCCAGATTGAAGGTCTTGCTGGGGGCATAGAGGGCCACCGTGCGGCGGCGGGCATCCTCACTGACCAGTTGGGTGGGGGTGTGTTTATGGCCGTTGAGCAGGATATCCGACCAGATCTCATCGGAGATGACCAGACAGTCGTTGGCCCGGTAGACCTCCATGGCCTGCTCGATTTCTTCCCGCTCCCAGACGCGGCCGCAGGGGTTGTGGGGGGAACAGAAGATGGCCACATGGATGTGGTACTGTTTGAGTTTGGCGTCCATATCGGCATAGTCCATCCGCCAGACACCGTCCTTGTCCTGCACCAGCGGCGAATGGACAATGCGGTAGCCGTTGTTTTTCAGCGAATTGGTAAAGCCGATATAGGTGGGACTGTGGAGCAGCACCCCGTCGCCGGGGGCGGCAAAGCTGGTCAGGGCCGAAAGCACCCCGCCCAGCACGCCGTTTTCGTACCCGATGCAGTCCTTGGTGAGCAGGGCCGGGTCCGCGCCGTTGCGGGTGACCTGCCACCGGATGATGGACTGGTAGTATTCGTCGGAAGGGTCGAAATAACCGAAGGCCGGGTGCTGCGCCCGCCGGATAATGGCGGCCGGCACCGTGGGCACCGTGGCGAAGTTCATATCCGCCACCCACATGGGGATGGCATCAAAACCGGGCTGGGGCGCCGCGGGGGTAAAGCCCGGCTGTTTGCCCAGACCGTCCACCGCGATGGCGTCCTTGCCATGGCGGTCCATAAGGGTAGTAAAATCGTACTGCATACGACAGCGTCCTTTCCGGCGGCAACGGCCGCTCTTTGGCAGCCATTATACCACAAATCCGCCCGATTGGACAGCGGCCCTTCTTAGTGGGTGTGGCAGTGGGCGCAGTTTTCGCAGTCGGGGAACTGCTTCTTGTCGTAGTCGATGCCGTGGCGGTCGTAGTAGTCCTTCAGGGCCAGTTTGATGGCCTCCTCGGCCAGAACCGAACAGTGGATCTTGTGGGCAGGCAGACCGTCCAGCGCTTCCACCACCGCCTTGTTGGTGACGGCCAGCGCCTCGGACACCGGCTTACCCTTGATCATCTCGGTGGCCATCGAGCTGGAAGCAATGGCGCTGCCGCAGCCAAAGGTTTCGAACTTGGCGTCGGTGATGGTGTCGTGGTCGATCTTCAGATAGATTTTCATGATATCGCCGCATTTGGCGTTGCCCACCTCGCCCACACCGTCGGCGTTCTCGATGACGCCCACATTGCGGGGATGGCGGAAATGGTCCATAACAGTTTCGCTATACAGTGCCATACGTATACACTCCTTAGGCAATAATGTAGTCCCGGGTCCCTTGCTGCAGGTCCCGCCAAACGGGGGAAAGGCTGCGCAGATAGGCCACGGTATCGGTAACGGCGGTGATGAGGTAGTCCACCTCTTCTTCGGTGATGTCCGCCCCCAAAGAGAGGCGCAGCGACCCATGGGCCACGTCGTGTACCCGGCCAATGGCCAGCAGCACATGGCTGGGGTCCAGCGAACCGGAGGTGCAGGCCGAGCCCGACGAAGCGCAGATGCCCTTGTCGTCCAACAGCAGCAGCAGGGATTCGCCTTCGATGCCCTCGAAGCAGAAGCTCACGTTGCCGGGCAGCCGCTGCACTGGGTCGCCGTTGAGGGCCCCGTGGGGGATGCGGGAAAGCCCTGCAATGAGCTTGTCCCGCAGCGGGATCAGCCGGGCGGTGTCCTCGGCCAGATGGGTGCAGGCCTCGTCCAGCGCTGCCGCCATGCCCACAATGGCAGGCAGGTTTTCGGTGCCGGCGCGGCGGCCCCGTTCCTGTGCGCCGCCTTCGATGAGAGGCTCCAGCGGGATGCCCTTGCGCAGATAGAGCGCGCCGATACCCTTGGGGCCATGGAACTTATGGGCCGACAGGGAGAGCATGTCGATGTTCTGTGCCTGTACGTCGATGGGCAGATGCCCCACCGCCTGCACGGCGTCGGTGTGGAACAGCACCCCTGCTTCCCGGCAGATTCGGCCGATCTCGGCGATGGGCTGGATGGTGCCGATCTCGTTGTTGGCATACATCACGCTGACCAGACAGGTGTCGGGCCGGATGGCCGCCCGCACCTGTTCGGGGGTGACAAGGCCATTCTCGTGGACGTCCAGCAGGGTGACGGTGAAGCCTTCCTTCTCCAGTCGACGCAGGGTGTGCAGCACGGCGTGATGTTCAAACGCCGTGGAAATGATATGCTTTTTGCCCTTGGCCGCCCCCAGATGAGCAGCCCCCCGCAGGGCCTGATTGTCGGCTTCGCTGCCGCCCGAGGTAAAGATCAGCTCGGAGGGCTGACAGCCCAGATGGGCCGCGATGCGCCCCCGGGCTTCGGCCAATGTCTCGGCGGTTCTCTGGCCGGCGGAATGCAAACTGCTGGGGTTACCGTCACTCTGCCGGATGCAGGTGAACATGGCTTCTATGGCCGCCGGGCTCATGGCTGTGGTGGCGGCGTTATCTGCGTAAATTCGCATGGAAATCCTTCCTTTCCCGTAGGAACGCCTGCGGCGTTTATTTCCTACTTGTTTTGTATGATTTATACTACACCTCTTTTTCCCGGTTGTCAAGCAGGATTTTTCGTTTTCTAAACAACCGACACCCCATGGTATAGTAGGAGTAAGAGGATTCCCTGGATCCTGCCGTCTTCCCGAAAAAATTCTGCATCCAGACGACAGGTTTCGTCCACTCTTACCGGAATCTTCTTTGTATAGTAAAAATATCACGGTATATCCGCCCAGCTAGGAGGACCACAAAATGAATCTATCTATTTTTTCCCGCAAAAACCGGGCCCGGCTGCTGGCTGTCTGGCTGACCGCCGTATTCTGCCTGCCCGCTGCGGCGGCACCGGCCTTTACCGCCACCCCGGAACAGGCTGCCGTTGCCGAACCAACGGCCACCCCCGAACAAGCCGCCCCCGAGCAGACCGTCCCACCCCTTACCGCGACAGAGGAATCGGCCCTGCCGATGCCGGTGAACGCCATCCCCCAAGCCAACGCAGGCATTGTCACCGACGCAGTTTCCCCCATCGGCACCACCATCGACCTATTCGACTACTGGATCACCACCCGGGACGCCCCGGACAACGTCAACCCTGCCGACATGGATCAGGGCATTAACGCGGGCAAGGCCCTGCATTTTCTCATGGGGGGCGCCGGTGGGCAGCGGTCTTAACAATTACTCCGGCAGCAGCCGGCCCAATACCGGCTTGGTGGACAACACCCTGCACAACGGCTATCCCCAACTGTCCCAGAGCGGACAATCCCTAAACTACCTCTTCAACCCGGCGCTGCCCAATGCGGGCAAGGCCTCCTATGCCAATGTGCGGACCCTCCTGCAGATCGACGCAGACAAGTACTATTACTACGACAGCACCCAAAACTTTGCCCAATTTGACGAAAACACCAACGCCTTCACCTTGTACGATGGTCCGGGGGTGCGCTCCGCCGGGGCCGTGCCCTTGCTGGGACAGTTTTTTCCCTTCAACGACTATGCACAGGTAAAGGACCTGAATTCCCGCAATTCCCTGATCAACCACTATTTTGGGTTGACGATGACCACCCGCTTTGTTCAGCAGCCCTATGGCACCACCGACGGCACCGCCGGGGGCACCCCCGTCACCTACGATTTTTCCGGTGACGACGACGTGTGGGTGTTTATCGACAACGTGCTGGTAGGGGATCTGGGCGGCATCCACGATGCGGCCTCGCTGAGCATCAACTTCCAAACCGGCGCCATTGCCATCAACGGGCAGGCCAACGGCACGCTGCGGGACAAGTTCCTCGCCGCCGGCCAGCCTTGGGACAACGGCAGCTCCCCCACCTTCGCCGACAATACCTACCACACCCTAAAGTTTTTCTATCTGGAGCGGGGCAACGTGGATTCCAACATGCGGTTGAAGTTCAATCTGGTTTCCATCCCCCAAAGTGATCTGATCAAGGTAGACCAGATCGGCAACCCGGTGGCCGGGGCACAGTTCAACCTGTATTACGCCGCCGAGGACTACACCCCCCAGCAGTTGATTGCCACCGGTACCACCGGTCCCGACGGCACCTTTGTATTCCAAAACCCCGACGGCACCCTGCTGAGTTTGAACAACTTAAAAAATGAGTATGGCGGCCCCGACCAGACCGGCAAATTTGTGCTGGAGGAAGTAACCGTTCCCACCGGGTATCGAAGCCCCGCCCCCATGCAGCTCTTCTTCCCCGCCGACTCCCCAGAACTGGCCACCCTGCTTTCCGCCAACCCGTGGGACACCGGCGCCTACGCCAGCCCCACCGTCACGGTGACCTTGCCCGACACGGTGGAAGATCTGCAAGGGCAGCAATATACGGCAGACTCCGGCACCTACTTTGCGGTGGTGCTCAAACGGCAGCAGGCTTCCGGGGACGGCAGCAGCACCCAAAGCACTTGGTATCCGGTGTCGGGGGAGCCTATCGACGGCTGGAACGTGGCGAACAGCACCGACATGGCCGCTGTTTTGCAGGCGGCGCAAGCGAACCCGTACCTCTTTGTGCTGGACAGCAGCGGCGCCTACAAAGACACCATTGAGAATCTGCCCGGCGACATTCTGACCTACTACTACGTGCTGGCCACCAACGACAAGCTCACCGCCGACAACGCCCAATATACGTTGGGCTTCTACCGGACCAGCGCCGACAACCTGAACGATGCCACCCCAGAAAACACCGTGCGGCTCAATGACAGTGCCGTACTGAACGACCAAACTTTTGACCGGGAATTTGCGGTACGGCTCTTTGTACCGGACATCAAAAACTATCTGTTCGTGCAAAAGGTAGCCGAGGATCGCATCACACCGCTGAGCGGCGCCACCTTTGCCCTGTACAAGGCCAGCGACGTGACCGACGGGGTGGTTCATCCCGACGCCCAACCCTTTGACACCGTGACCACCCGGGACCAGAGCCAAAGCCAAGGGGATTTGATTACGCTGGGCGGGGCTGGGGTTTTCCCCAACACCCAAACCGTGCTGCCCGACGGCACCTACTACCTAAAAGAGATGCAGGCCCCCGCCGGGTACGCCCCCAGCAGCGATTTGGTGGAAGTGGTGGTGGACAACACCGACGTCTACGCCAACGCCGGCACCACCGAAGATGACGTCACCGTCCTGCGGGGCGTGGGCAAGATCGTGCGCAGTATGCTGCAATTTGCAGTGCCCGACGACATCAATGCCACCTTGACCGACATCCAAGCAGCACTTTACACCGCCCCCAGTTACACCCCCGACACCGGCGATGATTGGGCAATGTGGAACCCCACCGGGCAAGCCCCGCTGGAACTTTCCTACTACCAGAACAACCAAATTCTGGAATACGGCCCCACCGTACCGGGAGACCCGGTGTATTTCGCGGTCCGCTCGGGTTGGTCCCGGCTGAAGATCACCCAAAACTATGCCGCCGGTACCGACCAAGCGCTGAAGATCGATCTGGGCGATCAAGATGTGAGCAAGATTTTTGCCCACAGTACCATCGTGCAGGTGCGCAACCAGTCTACCCGGCTGGTGCTGAAAAAGGAGGTCACCGGCCCGATGGGAGATACCACCCGCCCCTTTGCCTTTACCCTGACCCTGCGGGACGAGCAGGGCGCACCGTTGGCCGGCAGGTACGGCGACCTGACGTTTGACGCCGAGGGCACCGCCCAGACCACGCTGGTCCACGGCGGCTCGGTGACGCTGCGGGGTCTGCCCATCGGCACGGTCTGCACGGTGTACGAGGAACCGGCACCCGGTTACGACACCACCATCCGCCTGAATGAAGAGCCCGCCCAGCCCGGGCCTTCCCTTACCGTTACCACACAGGCCGGGCTGACCCAGATTTTGTATACCAACCACAACCCCAACACGCCTTCCGGCGGGTCCGCCTCCACGGCCACACCGGCTCCCACCCCCACAGCCACGCCCACCGCGGGGCTGCCTGCCACCCGCCCCAGCCCGACGCCGGCAGGTTCCGTTCCCAGCATTCCCGCCACCGGCGATCCGTCTTCCCCTGCCCTTTGGGCCGGGCTGGCACTGGCCGCAGCCGCCGGACTGGCACTGCTGGTATGGCACAAAAAGCGGAGAAATTCTTCCCACTAAGCACACCCCGACCCGATTCTTCGGGCCGGGGTCTTTTTTTACGTATTCCCGGAAAAGCCGATGTTTTTGCAAAATTACTTTCAAGAAACGGTAAACGCCCACCCCTATTTGAAGGGCCGTACCCGGCCCAGCCGGTGCCCATTTCTCGCTGGGACATTCTTTTTTGGTTTTACAAAGTTTTGCGGATGTTTTACCAAATCATGAACGACAAGAGCGGCAGCCATGCGGTATTCTATCAAACGGGCGGAAAAAACTCCCGCAACCCATGATGCAACCAGAGGGGGAAACGGAATTTTCTATGGCAGAAATCGTATTGAAAGACGTTTGCAAAGTATTTGAGAAAGACCAGTATGCGGTGAGCAATTTTTCGCTGCACATCCGGGACGGTGAGTTCATCGTCTTTGTCGGGCCGTCGGGCTGCGGCAAGTCCACCACCCTGCGGATGATCGCCGGACTGGAAGAGATCACCAGCGGTGAATTGTGGATCGGTGACCGGCTGTGCAACTATGCAGAACCCGGGGAGCGGGATCTGTCGATGGTATTCCAGAACTACGCCCTCTACCCGCAGATGTCGGTATATGACAACATGGCCTTTTCGCTGTCCATCCGCAAAGTCCCCAAACAGGAAATCCGGCAGCGCGTCCACGAAACCGCCGAGATGCTGGGCATCTCCAACCTGTTGTCCCGGCGGCCGGCGGCGCTTTCCGGCGGGCAGAAGCAGCGGGTGGCCATCGGCAGTGCCATCCTGCGCAAACCCAAAGCCTTTTTGATGGACGAACCGCTGTCCAATCTGGACGCCAAGCTGCGCACCCACATGCGGGTGGAACTGGCGTCGCTGCACCACAAGCTGGGCACCACCACCATCTACGTCACCCACGACCAGACCGAGGCCATGACGCTGGCCGACCGCATTGTGGTGATGAAGGCGGGGTACATCCAGCAGGTGGCCACCCCGGTGGAGCTGTACAACCGGCCCACCAACCTGTTCGTGGCAGGCTTTATCGGTTCGCCGTCCATGAACTTTTTGCGGGGCAAGGTGAAAAAAGCCGGGGACGGCGCGGCCTTTTTGACCGAGGGCGGGCAGGTTTTGCCGCTGCCCGCCGCACTGGGCAAGACGCTGTGGCCCCAGTACGACAACCGGACGCTGGTGCTGGGCATCCGACCGGAAGACCTGTATGCCTTCCCTGCCCGAAATGACCGTCTTTACGCCGCGGTACAGGGCACGGTGACGGCCTGCGAATCGCTGGGTCACGAAGCGATCCTGCATCTGGAAACCAGTGACGGCGAACTGGCCGCCCGGGTGGAGCCCGGCCACGGCGCCGTGGAGGATCGGTCCGCCACGCTGTTCTTGGACATGGAAAACGCCCATTTCTTTGACGGCGAGACCGAGCAGAACATCTTGTACCAGTGGAGGAACGACGCATGAAAGCCTTTGCGGAAAAACTCAAGGGGTGCAGCCCCTACGCCTATCTGATCCCCTGTTTTGCCATCTTTGCGATGTTTTTGTTTTACCCCTTTGTCAAGACCATCTACCTGAGCTTTTTCCTTACCGATAAGCTGGGCCGGGCCAAGATCTTTGTGGGCGCCGAAAACTACACCGACCTGCTCACCTCGGAAAGCTTCTACAACAGCATCTTGGTGACGCTGATCTTTGTGGTGATCGTGGTGTTTGGCAGCATGCTGCTGGGCCTCATCGCTGCCGTGCTGTGCAGCAAGACCTTCCCGGGGATTCGGGCGTTCAGCACCGCCTACGCCCTGCCCATGGCCATTGCCTCCAGCGGCGCGGCGATGATCTTCAAGGTCATCCTCAACCCCACCATCGGCCTGTTCAATAAAATCACCGGGCTGGACATCAACTGGATCAGCGACCCCCGCTACGCCTTGGTCTGCGTGGCAGTGCTGACCGCTTGGCTGAACAGCGGCATCAATTTCCTCTACTTTTCGGCAGGGTTGGGCAACATCGACGAATCCATCTATGAGCGGGCGTCGGTGGACGGCGCCAACGCCTTCCAGAAGTTTTTCCGGCTGACTTTGCCGGGCCTGAGCCCCATCATGTTCTACACACTGGTGGTCAACATCATTCAGGCGTTCCAGTCCTTCGGGCAGGTCAAAATCTTGACCCAAGGCGGTCCCGGCGAAGCCACCAACCTGATCGTCTATTCCATCTACCGCGACGCCTTCTTCAACTACAAGTTCGGCAGCGCGGCGGCCCAGTCCGTGATTTTGTTCCTTATCATCATGGCGCTGACGCTCATCATGTTCAAGATCGAAAAGAAGGGAGTCAAATACTGATGAATCTTTCTGCCACCCTCCATGCCCCGGCTGCCAGCCTGCAGCGGGGCCGGTATACCAAAGAAGAACTGGAGGCCCTGCACCGCAAGATGGGGCTGGCCGCGCTGCGGCGGCGCCGCATCCGCACCGGGGTGCTGATCTGCCTCAATGTAGTCATGGCGCTGTTCATCCTCTTCCCGCTGCTCTACGCGGTCAGCGTTTCGCTGATGCCCGGCGAGGAGCTGTTCACCATGGAGATGAACCTGCTGCCCAAACATCCCGATTTCAGCAACTATCTGCGGGCTTGGACCCAAGTGCCGCTGCTGCGGTTCGTCCTCAACTCCTTCTTGGTAGCGGGCTGCATCACCATCGGGCAGATCCTCACCTGCTCGCTGGCGGCTTTCGCCTTCTCCTTCCTGAACTTCAAGGGCAAAAACGTCCTCTTCATGCTGGTGATGGCCACCATGATGGTCCCCGGCGAAGCCACCATCATCTCCAACTATCTGACCGTCAGCTCGCTGGGGATTCTGGACACCTATCTGGTCTTGATCCTGCCGTCGCTGACTTCCGCCATGGGCATCTTCCTGTTCCGGCAGTTCTATATGACCTTCCCCATGTCGCTGTATGAGTCCGCCAAGCTGGACGGCTGCGGCAACCTACGGTTCATCGTCAGCATCCTGCTGCCCCTGACCAAATCTGCCATCGGCGCCATGTCGGTATATACCTTCATCAACGCTTGGAACATGTACATGTGGCCCCTGCTGGTCACCGGCTCGCAGGAGATGCGCACCGTACAAATCGGCATCAGCATGCTGGACAACACCGACGCCCAGTCGGTGACCCTGATGATGGCCGGTGTGGTCTCGGTCATCATCCCCAGCATGATCATCTTCATTCTGGGCCAGAAACAGCTCATCCGGGGTATGTTCTCGGGCGCTGTCAAAGGCTGATCGGCTATCCCGGTGAATTTTCACCGTTTGGCATAGATTCCCATTGAAAATTGTGTTATTGTAGGAGAGTGTAAGGAAATGCATACCAACAAACTGATGGCCGGCCTGTTGGCCGCCGCCCTCGTCACCGTTCCTCTGGCCGGATGCGGCGCCGCGCAGGCTGCCGATACCTCCACCGCCGACACCGCCGGTTCGGCTGCCGCCAGTGAGGCGGAAGCCGCTGCGGCCCTGATTGGGGAGGATTTCAACACGCTGGACACCACCGGCACCAAGCTGACCTTCTGGCATTCCATGGGCGGCGTCAACGGCGAGGCCATGACCGCGCTGGTGGACAAATTCAACGCTGAGAACGAGTACGGCATCACCGTGGAGGCCGTCTATCAGGGCAGCTACGACGACGCCATCAACAAGCTGAAGAGCGCCCAGATCGGCAACATGGGGGCCGATCTGGTGCAGATCTACGACATCGGCACCCGCTTTATGATCGACTCGGGCTGGGTCATTCCCATGCAGCAGCTCATCGATGCCGCCGGGTACGACGCCTCCCAGATCGAGCCCAACATCGCTGCCTACTACACCACCGACGCGGGGCTGTACTCCATGCCGTTCAACTCCTCCACCCCGCTGCTCTACTACAACAAAGATATGTTTGAGGCCGCCGGCATCACCGAGGTTCCCACCAGTCTGGACGAGATCGCCGCAGTGGGCGACCAACTGAAAGAAAAGGCCGGCACGCAGGAAGTGCTTGCCATGAGCGTTTACGGCTGGTGGTTCGAGCAGTTCCTCTGCAAGCAGGGGCTGGAAATGGTGGACAACGGCAACGGCCGTACCGCCCCCGCCACCAAGGTCGTCTTTGACGAAAACGGCGGCGCGCTGAACATTCTGCAGGCGTGGAAGACGCTGTACGACGGCGGCTATGCCCCCAATGTGGGCCGCAACGGCAGCGACACCGCCACCACCGACTTTACCTCCGGCAAGGCCGCTATGATGCTGGGTTCCACGGCGTCTTTGAAGCAGGTGCTGCAGGATACCGGCGACTCCTTTGAGGTGGGCACCGCCTACTTCCCCGCCGTCAGTGCCTCCGATGCCGGCGGCGTGTCCATCGGCGGCGGTTCGCTGTGGGCGCTGAACAACAATGACCCCGTTAAGCTGGCTGCCACCTGGCGGTTCATCGAGTTTTTGATCTCGCCGGAATCTCAGGCCTACTGGAACGCCCAGACCGGCTACTTCCCGGTGACCACTGCCGCCGCCAACAAGGAAACCTACCAGCAGAATATGGCCCAGTATCCCCAGTTCCAGACCGCCATTGATCAGCTGCATGACTCGGCCCCGCAGTACGCCGGTGCACTGCTCAGCGTCTTCCCCGAGTCCCGCCAGATCGTGGAGACCGAGATCGAAGAGATGCTGTCCGGCAGCCAATCCCCCGAAGAGGCCGTGACCGCCATCACCGAGCAGGTCAACGAGTCCATCGAAACCTACAACCTTATCAACGGATAAAACCTTTTGACCGGGAAAGGCGCGGGCTTTTCCCGGTTTTTGCACAGAAAGGACGATGTTTCATGAACGAAGTACGGATTTTTGCCCACCGGGGCGCCAGCGCCTACGCACCGGAGAACACCCTGCCCGCCTTTGCGCTGGCCATGCAGCAGGGGGCGGACGGCATCGAACTGGACGTTCACCTGACCAAGGACGGGGAGCTGGTGGTGATCCATGACGAGAAACTGGACCGCACCACCAACGGCACCGGTCTGGTGAAGGACTACACCTTGGCGGAGCTGCGCAGCCTGTGCGCCGACAACCGGATGGACGGCTTTGCCGAGGCCCGCATCCCCACCCTGCGGGAGGTATTGGCGCTGATCCAACCCAGCCGGATGCTGGTAAACATCGAGCTCAAGACCGGCATCCTGTGGTATGACGGCATCGAGGAAAAAGCCCTGCGTCTGGTGGAAGGCATGGGCATGCAGGACCGGGTGATTTGGTCCTCCTTCAACCATTACAGCATCGAAAAGGTCCGGCAGTTGGCGCCCACAGCCCAGACCGCCTATCTGTTCGGGGACATTCCCTGCGATGTGGAACGCTACGCCGCCGCCCATGGGGTGGACGGCCTGCACCCCGGGCTGTACAACGTCAAGATGGCGGACCTCTTGCAGCGGTATCTGGCCAGCGGGCTGGCCGTGCGGGTCTGGACCGTCAACGAGGCCGAAGATCTGCGCTGGCTGATGGAGGCCGGTGCCGATGTGATCACCAACGACCCCAAACTGGCACTGGATGTGCGCCGCAATCTGGCGGAGTGACCCTATGAAAAAACGGCTGTTTTTGCTGGACATTGACGGCACCATCTGCCGGGGCGATGCACTGCTTCCCGGTGCCGGGGCCTTCTTGCAGCGCATCCGGCGCAGCGGTGGACAGTTTGTCTTTATCACCAACAACGCCACCCGCAGCACGGCGGAATATATCCGCTTTTTCCGCTCGCTGGGGGTGGATACCGACGAGCGCAACTACCTGACCGCCGCCCACGCCACCATCCGCTACCTGCAAGACCGGTATGCCGGCCAGACCATCTACGCGCTGGCCACCGATTCCTTTGTAAAGGAATGCCGCCAAAACGGCCTGCGGCTGACCACCAATGCCCACGACAAAACCATTGCCTGCGTGCTGGTCTCCTACGACAACGCCCTGACCTACGACAAGATCAAGGATGTCTGTCTGCTGCTGACCACCCGCAAGGTGGACTACATCGCCACCAACCCCGACCTAGTCTGCCCGGTGGATTTCGGCTTTCTGCCGGACTGCGGCGCCATCTGCAACATGATCGAGACCGCCACCCACCGCAAGCCGAAGTTTTTGGGCAAGCCGGAACCGGCCATGGTGCTGTACGCCCTGCAAGCCGCCGGCTGCCCCAAGGAGGCGGCTTTGGTGGTGGGTGACCGGCTCTATACCGACATCGCCTGCGGACGTCGGGCCGGGGTGGACACCGCGCTGGTGCTGACGGGGGAAGCCACACGGGCCGACGCAGCCGCC
>NZ_CALADU010000267.1 GCF_937890665.1 uncultured Subdoligranulum sp. | reverse complement strand
AATTTGATCGTTTCCATTATTCTGCTGGTGACGGTGCTGTTTGCTAACTTCGCGGAGTCCGTGGCCGAGGGCCGCGGCAAGGCTCAGGCAGCCAGCCTGAAGAAGACCCAGAAAGATACCGAAGCCCACCTGCTGGACGAGAATGGGAACGAGACCATCGTCTCCTCCAGTCAGCTGAAAAAGGGCGATGTGGTCATGGTGGTGGCCGGCGAGGTCATCCCTGGCGACGGCGAGGTCATTGAGGGCATTGCCTCCGTGGATGAGTCTGCCATTACTGGTGAGTCTGCGCCCGTGGTTCGTGAGAGCGGCGGCGATTTCTGCTCGGTTACCGGCGGTACCACCGTGGTATCCGACTGGCTGAAGATTCGCATTACCTCCGAGCCGGGCAATAGCTTCCTGGACCGGATGATCGCCTTGGTTGAAGGAGCTTCCCGGAAAAAGACTCCCAATGAGATTGCCCTGAATACACTGCTGGTTTCTCTGACCATCATTTTCCTGATTGTAATTGTGACTCTGTACCCCATTGGTATTTACAGTGGTGTGCAGCTGCCCGTTTCTACGCTGATTGCGTTGATGGTTTGTTTGATTCCGACTACGATTGGCGGCCTGCTCTCCGCCATCGGCATTGCCGGTATGGACCGTGTGACCCGTTTTAATGTGATCGCTATGTCCGGTAAGGCTGTGGAGGCTTGCGGCGATGTGGACACCATGATCTTGGATAAGACGGGCACCATCACCTTTGGTAACCGCCTGGCTGCGGATTTCTTTCCTGTGGAAGGAGCTGCTCGCAGCGATCTCATTCGCTGTGCGGCCCTCACCAGCCTGCACGATGAGACCCCCGAAGGCAAGTCCACGCTGGAACTGGCCCGCCGCCTGGGTGATACCAGCGAGGAACAGCCCGGCTCCACCTTTATGGAGTTTACCGCTCAGACCCGTATGAGCGGTGTGGACCTGCCTGACGGTACAAAGGTGCGTAAAGGTGCTTCCGACGCCATTGAACAGTATATCAAAGAGCAGGGCGGAAAGATTCCTGCCGACCTGCACGCCCATGTGGAAGAGGTTTCTTCCCTGGGCGGTACGCCGTTGGTAGTGTGCGAGAACAACAGGGTGCTGGGCGTCATCTATCTGAAGGACACGGTAAAACCCGGTATGGTGGAGCGCTTTGAGCGCCTGCGCGCCATCGGCATCAAGACCATCATGTGTACCGGCGACAACCCCCTGACGGCGGCCACCATTGCCAAGGAGGCCGGCGTGGACGGCTTTATCGCAGAGTGCAAGCCTGAGGATAAGATCAGCGTGATCAAGAAGGAACAGGCTGAGGGCAAGATCGTAGCTATGACCGGCGACGGCACCAACGACGCCCCAGCTCTGGCCCAGGCCAATGTGGGCCTGGCCATGAACTCCGGCACCAGTGCTGCCAAAGAAGCGGCCAACATGGTGGATCTGGATTCCGATCCCACAAAGATTCTGGAAGTGGTCGAGATTGGCAAGCAGCTGCTCATTACCCGTGGCTCCTTGACCACCTTCTCCATTGCCAACGACATCGCAAAGTACTTTGCCATTATCCCCGCTATGTTTATGGCATCCATTCCCCAACTGGGGGTGCTGAATATCATGCACCTGACCACGGAATACAGCGCGATCCTGTCGGCTCTGATTTTTAACGCCATCATCATTCCCTGCCTTATCCCTCTGGCGATGAAGGGCGTCAAGTACCGCCCCATGTCTTCCGGAAAAATGTTGGCACGCAACATGATGATTTATGGCTTGGGCGGTGTGATTACTCCCTTTGTGGGCATTAAACTGATCGATATGATCATTGCCCCGCTCCTCATCGGCCTTGTCTAAGGAGGTTTCCGTTATGAATGATACAAATAAACAGACCACAATGCACTGGGTCCGCCAGTCTGTGGTTGTGACATTGATCCTGTTGCTGCTGTGTGGCTTTGCATTCCCAGTAGTGCTCAGTGGTCTGTCTGCGGTTATTTTCCCCGGCCAGGCCAAGGGTAGTCTGGTGACTGCAGATGGGGAACCGGTAGGTGCTGCCAATGTGGGCCAGGACTTTACAGAGCCTTATTTCATGAAATGCCGCCCTTCTGCTTACAATTACAATACTTATTACGAGGATGAGGAAGGTAACCAGTTCTATAATGACGGTACAGAGTTTGCCGGTTTGGCTTCCGGCAACAACAACTATGCTCCGTCCAACCCTGCCCTGACTGAGCGGGTGGAGGCCGACATTGAAGAGTTCTTGGCGGCAAATCCCGGCGTGAAGCGGGAGGATATCCCTGCCGACCTGATGACTGCCTCCGGATCTGGTCTGGATCCCCATGTCTCTCCTGAGAGTGCTCAGATTCAGATCCCCGCCCTGGCCCAGGCCTCCGGCCTGAGCGAGGAGGAGCTCAGCCAGATTGTGGCCGACAACACCACCGGCAAGCTGCTGGGTGTTTTCGGGGAAGAGACCGTCAATGTGCTGGGCGTAAATCTGGACATCGCAAAGGCCATGGGCCTGGTAAGCCAGACAACAAAATAAGGGTAGCTTTCTGAGTCCCCTAATTGGAGGCGAACGAAATGCAATTTCATTATGAGAAGACACTGGAGCGTGGGTTTGAAACATTGCTGCCTGTCGAAGATGATACACCAGCGTGGCTTCTGCTCTCCTTAGCAAGCGCTCTGCGTGATTGGTTTGGACAGTCCCACAAGGTGGCTTGTCAACAAGGACAGATGCAGGTCCAATTTGGATATGAGGTCCAATCTGTCCCTGTCTTGGAATTTGCACAGACATTTGGACCACTGATTTATAAGGTCGCTTCGACATGGCCTGTACAGGTGTTTGGAATGTCGGACAGAGATGAATTGGTTGAGCTTTCGTTTGTGCAGATAGATGGCAAATATACGCTGAAACAGAGGAATATTTCCGGAGTTTGGTATGATGAGCTTTGTGATTTTTATATTTGCATAACATTTCCAAACGCTTTGGCGGCGGAAGCAATGGCATTGCTGTTATCGGCGGCAGAGGATGAAGAGAATCAGGTTGTGGCGCTGGATTGGAGCTATAGTGATTTTCTGGAGGAGCAGAAGCTAGCTCAAATGGACCGTACACTTTCCTTCTGTTACGTATCTTTTTCACAGGAAATTGTGCAGGAGTGCCCCGAGGCATGTTTGACCGGACTTGCACTCAATCAAAAGCAAACATTGTGGAAATTGTTTTTGGCAAAGCATCTTTCGCCGCCAGAATTTGAGTGGATCAAAGATATGCTACCGAGACACGGGGTACCAAACTGGATTGAGTGGCAGTTGGCCCTTTACCAGGTACTAGATGAGCTGGGCATTCGATTTTCTTGTTGCGGAAATCAGTTTGAACTGTTGAACTGTAACGGAGAACGCCTTTATTTTGGTGTAAATCATCCCAGTGCAGCTGAACATGTTTTGATGAAAGTTTTGTTTCCACTCAATCAATGACGCAATCCATTCAATAAACACGAGCCCACCGGCTTACCTGCATATTTCAGGAAAGCCGGTGAGCTTTTATTTTTTCTTAAGCTTGTGCGTGTAATCTTTTTCCCAATTTTAGTTCCTATGCGCTATGATAGTGGCATAAGGAGGGGACAGATATGCTTACCTTGCTCAAACGTGTCTCTCATTTTGAAAAGAAAATGGATGCCTCGATGGAACGGTTTATGTTCCACCACAGAGTTTGGGGCTTTTTAATAATGTTTATTGGAATGCCTATCTTTACTTTAGCCGCGGTGTGTGCCTGTACGACCATCGTTATTTTTCCAATGGCACTTGTATGCGGATGGCTCTAATATAAACAGGTAATCCAGGATATGTTCAATTAATGTTAAAAAGGCGGCATCTTAATGCCGCCTTAATATATGCCTAAATACGTTAATACCTCTTTTATATGATCTGTGGATAATGAAAGCATAAAGAAAAGACAAAGATGTATTAAGAGGAGGAGACTTATGTGGCAGCTTTTACATAAAAACAATAAGTCCCCATTCCGGATTATTATATTTGGCTTTCTGTTGGTCATTTTAGTGGGAAGTTTGTTACTAATGCTTCCCATATCAACAAAAGCAGGGATTTGCACACCCTTTTTAGATGCTCTGTTTACTTCAACATCTGCAGTTTGTGTTACTGGATTAGTGATCCATGATACTGCCACTTATTGGTCCAATTTTGGGCAGTCTGTCATTATTTTGCTGATCCAGATTGGTGGGCTGGGAGTTGTGACTGTAGCAGGTGCATTTGCTATCCTGTCGGGCAGAAAGATAGGACTGATGCAGCGAAGCACCATGCAGGAAGCGATTGCGGCGCCCAATGTGGGAGGAATCGTACGGCTGACCGGGTTTATTCTAAAAACGGCTCTGGCGGTAGAGCTGCTGGGAGCAGCGCTGCTGTTTCCGGTGTTTTTCCGTGAGTTTGGACTTTTAAAGGGAGCGTGGTATTCACTATTTCATTCCATTTCTGCCTTTTGTAATGCAGGATTTGATTTAATGGGGGTAAAAACCCCGTTTTCTTCTCTGACCGATTATGCGAGCAATCCTGTCATTTCCATCGTGATCGCGTTACTAATTGTGATTGGTGGCATAGGCTTTTTAACCTGGGAAGACATTCGTGCAAACTGGATTCATTTCCACAAATATCGAATGCAGAGCAAAGTAATTCTTACCGTGACGGGGACCTTAATTTTGGTGCCCGCTGTGTATTTTTTCTTTTTTGAATTTTCTGAGGCCCCGTTAGGGGAAAGACTGCTGTTGTCTTTTTTCCAGGCGGTTACCCCTAGAACCGCAGGCTTTAATACTGCGGATTTAACTGCCATGAGCGAGACCGGACAATCTATTACTACCATTTTAATGCTGATTGGCGGTTCACCCGGATCTACCGCAGGCGGAATGAAAACCACGACTTTGGCAGTCCTATTGGCTAGTTCTCTTGCCGTTTTTCGCCGCCGAGAGAACCCCCACTTTTTTAACAGACGGGTTTCAAATGAGACAGTATCTCAGGCCGCAACTGTTTTGATGATGTACCTGATTTTGTTTTTAACTGGAGGGCTTGTGATCAGTAAGGTAGAAAACTTGCCTATCCTGACTTGCTTATTTGAAACGGCTTCTGCTATCGGAACAGTAGGGCTTTCACTTGGAATTACACCACAGCTCAATTGGATCTCGCACCTAATATTAATTGGATTGATGTTTTTTGGACGAGTAGGAGGGTTAACGCTCATATTTGCGGCCCTTTCTAATTTCCAAGGAAACAGTGCCAGACTACCACAAGAACGAATTACAGTTGGATAATGTACTACAATGGAGGATTTATGAAAACTATTTTATTGATTGGATTAGGGCGCTTTGGACGCCATATTGCTATGAAGTTAAATGAATTGAATCATCAGGTTATGGCTGTCGACAAAGATGAAGATAGAGTTAATGCAATTCTTCCGTTTGTTACCAATGCTCAAATCGGAGATAGCACCAGTGAGGAATTCCTCACTGCTATTGGCGTTCGTAATTTTGATGTATGTATCGTGGCCATCGGAGATAACTTTCAGAGTTCTCTGGAGACCGCTTCTCTTCTAAAAGAATTGGGCGCAAAAAAAGTAGTGGCAAGGGCTGCTCGAGATGTGCAGGCGAAGTTTCTACTGCGCAATGGAGCCGATGAAGTGGTATACCCAGAGAAGCAGATGGCCGTTTGGACTGCAATTCGTTATAGTTCAGACCATATTTCTGATTATATTGCGTTAGGGGATGATCACGCTATTTTTGAAATTGAAGTGCCAGAAGACTGGGTAGGAAAGACCATTGGGCAGCTGGATGTAAGGAGACGGTACAATGTTAACATCATGGCAGTAAAGCAGAACGGAAAGTTTGCTATGACGGTTATTACACCAGATACATTCTTGCCTGAGCACAGTACGATTTTGGTCTTGGGAACTCAGCGGGACATTCAAAAATGTTTTCATATATAGCGTCTGTACAAAGTTGAGAGAGGAAGTGGTATGGATGGAAGCACTTGTTTTGGTGGGAGGATTTTTGGCGTTCGCGGCATTGGGCTATTATGCCATTTCCAAACTTGGAGATTTTTTGGATAACAACCAAGTATATATTGATGCAGAATATAATCAACAGGAAAAACAGGATTGTCTAAATATTGCGACTGCAGATGT
Organism: uncultured Subdoligranulum sp.; assembly: GCF_937890665.1. The sequence continues at coordinate 12,526 of NZ_CALADU010000267.1, read as the reverse complement.
TTGGTCGATGCAGATAGGGTCCAAAGTGCTAAAGGATATAAAAAAACAACACCCCCATTTGCATTGTACGGTTTTAATGGGTGAAGAACCCGAGTTGCTCCATGCTTTGCGTGCAGGAAATGTGGACGTAGTAATCATACATTCCAATGTAGAAAATAATGAAGAAGTCCGACAAAGGAAGGTTATACTCCAAACACAGCCGTTTATTAATGAGGATGGTGTAAAAATAACATCTGTTCATGCGGCAATGCAAGATCAATTTGTTGTATGGAAAAATCAAGATCACCGATCGTTTACCATGGAATTTGTCGAGAGGCTTTGCGGACAGGGTATGTAGTACTATGCTATAATATATTGCCTTGAAAGGAGGGACTGTAATGACTACAGATAAACAAATAGGAACTATGGTGAAAAAACAAGGAAGACTTACTATTTTTGCAAGTTATTTTTCTGGTGCAGGAAAAAGCTTCGCTATGATGAAAGCGGCGGAAAAGGCTAAGGCAGACGGGGTAGATGTAGTAATTGGTGTGGGTCCCTCAGAGCAGTGGCCCGAGACAAAAAAATTGGCAGACATTTTTGAGAAAGTTCCCAGTAAGATGGTGCGGCAAAGCGGGCAAAAAGGCTATGAAATAGACTTGGATGCCTGTTTGAGAAGACAGCCGCAACTTATTGTTATTGATGAGCTTTCACATAGAAATGCGGATGATTCTCGCCACAGAAAGCGATATCAAGACATAGCGGAGTTACTAAAAGCGGGAGTAGACATTTATACAACGCTGGACATTCAACATGTTGAAAGCATTCAGGATTCTGTGTTCTCGATCTTGAGAGTGCCTATTTTGGAACGCATTCCAGATCACGTGTTTGACCGGGCAGCACAGGTGGAGTTTGTTGATGTTGAGCCGGAACGGCTGCAGCAGCGGCTGTTGCAGCAAAAGAAGGGAGCCTTGCTTTCCAACTGCTCATTATCCCAATTAAGCGCCCTGCGTGAAGTAGGGCTGCGCCGCTGCGCCGATCGGGCGGCTTTGTACACCCAGGTCAATCACAGTCAAACAGGGTACCGTACCCATGAGCACATTCTGGTGTGCCTTTCTTCTGCTCCTTCTAATGAGAAGATTATACGTACAGCTGCTCGAATGGCGAGTGCGTTTCGATGCGGCTTTACTGCATTGTTTGTGGAAACGAAAGAGTTCCAGTGGATCACTCCGGTAGATAAAGAGCGGCTTCAGTCCAATATTCATCTGGCACAGCAGTTGGGCGCATCGGTTGAGACGGTTTATGGAGATGACGTGGCATATCAGATTGCGGAATTTTCACGATTATCTGGAGTGACAAAGATTGTGCTTGGCCGCAGCGGAATGCCGCGCCCATGGCTGGGAAAGGCATCTTTAACAGAACGATTGATCGAGCTGACTCCTGAATTGGATATTCATATCATTCCGGATAATGGATTAAATAAGCATTTTTCTGCTAAACACTGGGAAATCATGCACATGCAGGCGGTATCTGTGATAGATTTAGCGAAAAGTGTATTGATTCTCATCTTAACTACTGTAATTGGTTTTTTATTTTACAATTGGGGCTTTACGGAAGCCAATATTATTACCCTTTATATTTTAGGTGTTATGTTGGTTTCTGTGTCAACGAAAAGTCCTATCTGTAGTTTTATTGCATCTATTGTCAGTGTGTTGACATTTAACTTCTTTTTTACGGAGCCAAGGTTTTCTCTGCACGCCTACGATAGCGGCTATCCGGTTACATTTCTGATCATGTTCCTTGCTTCATTGATTACTGGTTCGTTGGCCTCTAGACTAAAGTCTCATGCCAAACGTTCTGCCCAAGTGGCGTGGCGTACAAAGCTGTTGTTTGAAACGGACCAGAATCTTCAAAAGGCACGAAATCAGGAAGAAATTATTTCTGTTACGGCAAGGCAGCTGCTGAAAATTTTTCAGCGGGATATCGTGGCATATCGTGTCAAGCAAGAAAAATTGATGGATCCGGAAGTATTTCTTTTGGATGAAGCCAAGTCCGCTGACAGCTACACGACGCAGAAGGAGCAGGATGTAGCAAGGTGGGTCCTTACAAACAATAAACGGGCGGGAGCGGGAACGGACACCCTTTCCGATGCTTGCTGCACCTATCTGTCGGTCCGCACGGGTAAGCAGGTATATGGGGTCGTAGGGATTGCTGCATTGGACAAGCCATTGGATTCCTTTGAAACAAGTATTCTCTTTTCTGTCCTGGGAGAATGCGCGCTTGCCCTTGAAAATCAGAAAAACCTGGAGGAAAAAGAAGCGGCTGCCGTATTGGCGAAAAATGAACAGCTGCGTGCCAACTTGCTGCGTTCGATTTCGCATGATCTACGTACACCACTTACATCTATTTTAGGAAATGCCAGCAATCTGCTTTCCAATGGAAATCTGTTTGATGAGAAGACGAAGGAACAGATGTATACCGATATTTATGATGATGCTATGTGGCTCATTAATCTGGTGGAAAATCTGTTATCAGTCAGTCGCCTGGAAGACGGGCGGATGAACCTACATATATCGACAGAACTAATCGATGAAATTGTTTCGGAAGCACTTCGACATATTAACCGCAAGAGCATAGAATACCATATAAATGTACAAAGTAGCGAAGAGTATCTCTTAGTACAGGTAGATGCGAAGCTAATCATTCAGGTCATCATCAATATTGTGGATAACGCAATCAAGTATACGCCGCCAGGATCTGAAATTAACATAGAATGGCGGAAAAAAGGAAACTTTGTTTATGTTTCTGTGACAGATAACGGTCCTGGAATTTCGGATCAGGCCAAACCACATATTTTTGATATGTTTTACAGTGCGTCTAATCAGATTGCCGACAGTCGCCGCAGTATGGGGCTCGGGTTGGCCTTATGCAAATCAATTATCAATGCGCATGGAGGAGAAATGATTGTAACAGATCTCTTGCCTCATGGATCCATATTTACGTTTTCTGTACCAACTGGGGAGGTAGAGTTGCATGAATAAACCATTGATTTTAGTGGTAGAGGATGATACACCGGTCCGCAACTTAATTACGACCACATTAAAAGCCCATGATTACCGATTTCTGACAGCGGCAAACGGAGAATCTGCTGTTTTGGAAGCATCCTCTCATAATCCGGATATCATTTTGCTGGATCTTGGGTTGCCGGATATAGATGGGGTGGAGGTCATCCACAAAGTTCGTTCCTGGTCAAATTTGCCCATCATTGTAATTAGTGCCCGAAGTGAGGATACTGATAAGATTGAAGCATTGGACGCCGGTGCAGATGATTACCTGACAAAGCCATTTTCAGTGGAAGAACTACTGGCACGGCTTCGCGTGACACAAAGACGATTAGCAGAGATTCAGGTCGGAGCAGCAAATATAGAAGCAGTATTTACAAACGGGAAGCTGAAAGTGGACTATGCGGCTGGATGTGCATTTTTGGATGGACAGGAGCTCCACCTGACTCCCAGTGAGTATAAGCTGCTGTGCTTGCTGTGCAAAAATGTTGGAAAAGTACTAACCCACACATTTATTACACAACAGATTTGGGGCCGAAGCTGGGAAAATGATGTGGCCTCTCTTCGCGTGTTTATGGCAACACTTCGTAAGAAGCTGGAAAAAGGACCTGGTTCACCGCAGTATATTCAAACGCACATTGGTGTTGGTTATCGTATGATGAAAGTAGAATAATACATTACAAAAGTTCTTTAGACCGCCTGTATTATGTGCAAAATCAGCATTGGGACAGAGAATGTATGCTCAATGCGATACGGACGGAAAGAGGCCATTTTATGTTGAAAATACAAAGGATTATTTTCTATATAATTTTATTGCTGCTAACAGGGCTTGCAGCATGTTCTTTTGGAGAAGATGAGACTGACAGATTGAACATTCCTTTGGAGAAACAAGATTTTCATTGGAGAGTAAGCGAGACGGCGGCAGAAAAAGTGCCTTATACGCTTTCTGGAGAGCAGGAGAACTGGAAAATTGTGTTGCAGGTTCGGCAAGCAACCGATGAGGAAAAAGAATGGATGGCTACAATGCTCCAGGAGAACAAAGCGGTTACAGAGATTGATTACGAAAAACATCATGTAACGGAAGAGTATTATGAGCAATTCTGTAAAAAATACGATGAGCAGATTGCAGATGTTTCTTCTAACCCTGTTTACATTACGACTATGATGGGACAATATTTGGGGGAAGAAACAATTTATACGGAAAGTGACAGTATTTTCTATCAGTTAATATCTGCTGAGGGAACCGTTCTCTTGGCAGGAGGGAAGGACATTAATAGCATAGAAACTCCGTGGTATTCCTCGAATAATACACTTAGTGGAAGTTATGCTACAGGTATGTTTGTTCCGCCATTAGAGGAAAGTTTTCTGCTGATACAGTACGATGATGAAGAGATCAGGATTCCATTGAAATTAAATACTCAAACAAACTAGTTGATGTTCCAAAAGATTATTTTGAACGAAAACAAAAGTGTTGGCCTGCCAGGAGAGTTTATTCCCAGCGGGTCAATACTTTTGTTTTATATCAGAAGTATACAGGCATGATTTACAGTATCTTAATAAAAAATCGCGGATAATAGTGCAATCTTTAAGGAAAAGGCTATACAATCGTCCTACCTTCAAAGAAAGGCGGATGTTGTATGATTGTATTTGATAAAGTCCGGATTGCATATAAAGATAGGCCGGTTCTAAATGATGTTACTCTAAAGATTGAGGACGGAGAATTTTTTGTGCTAATCGGCTCTAGTGGCTGTGGGAAAACAACTTTGCTCAAAAGTATAAACAAGCTGCTTCCGCTAAAAAGCGGTTCTCTATCTATTAATGGCATACCGGTAAAGGATGTTACGGTGCAGGATCTTCCCAAAATGGTGGGCTATGTGGTACAGTCCGGCGGATTGTTTCCGCACATGACTGTGGAGGAAAACATTGCTCTTACTATGCAGATCGCCCGGATGTCAAAAGGGGAGATTCAGGAACGGGTGGATCAGATGCTGCGGATGGTAAATCTCGATCCAGATATCTACCGAAATCAGTATCCTTCCCAATTGTCTGGTGGGCAGCAACAACGAGTGGGAATTGCTCGGGCATTTGCGGCTGATCCCCCCATTGTTTTGATGGATGAACCCTTTTCTGCGCTGGATCCGGTGACACGTAGTGAACTGCAAAACGAGATTCACTATCTTCACGCCAAGGACAAAAAGACAGTTGTATTTGTTACCCACGACATGGATGAAGCGATCAAGCTGGCAGATCGGATCTGCATGATTCAAAATGGCAGGATTGTACAGTGCGATACCCCAGAAAACATTTTAAAGCACCCTGCAAATCAATATGTAATGGAGTTTATTGGAGCAAACCGCCTGTGGGCCAACCCGAACTATATCCGAGCGGCAGATATTATGCGCCTGCACCCAATTTGTATTGTGGAGGGGCGGACTGTCATTCAAGCGATGCAGATTATGCGGCACAATGGAGTTGACAGCCTTCTGGTGGTGGACAAGAAACATATGCTTTTGGGGCTTGTACGTTTAGAGGACCTTATTGGAAAGCAGGGGTCTGATGTAGTTGAGACATATCTTACAGATGATTATATTGCAGTAGAAGGCGAAACATCCCTCAAGGAAATCATTTCCACCATTGACTATGGTGTGTCCGGTGTGATTCCCGTGATCAGCCATAGCGGTGTTTTACTGGGATACCTGACTAAGAGTAGCCTGCTTGCGACTATGAGCAAGCAGTTTGTTCCTGAGCGTAGTGAGGGAGAGAGGAGCGGCGTTATATGTCCTACCAATTGATTGACTATATTACAATTTATGCGAAGGAATGGGATAATTTAGTCACTGAGTTTCTTCGACATCTGGCGATGACTAGTTTTGCGGTGATTTTTGCCCTCCTCCTGGCCGTTCCACTTGGTATTCTCATTACCCACAGTAAGTTGCTCTCAAAAATTATCATTGGCTTTGCCAATATTATGCAATCGATTCCTTGTATGGCATTACTGGCACTGGGAATTCCCATTTTGCATGTGGGGGAGACTCTTGCCATTTTTATGGTATTTGTTTATGCGTTTCTTCCTATTCTGAAAAGTACATACACTGGTATTTCTAGTATTTCACCTGTTTCCGTAGAGGTTGCGCGGGGGATTGGGCTAAATCGGATGCAGCAATTACGCCGGGTAAAACTGCCTATGGCTATGCCATACATTATGTCTGGTATCCGCATTGCTGCTGTGGGGGCGGTTAGTACGATGACTATCGCGGCCTTCGCCGGAGCGAAAGGGCTTGGCTGGTTCATTATGCTGGGCATGAACTCACAAAACTACCCAATGACAGTCATGGGAGCTGTGGCTGCAGCGGTGATGGCACTGGCGCTGGACTATCTCTTGGGGCGGGTAGAGCGAGCTTTTACCAGTGAAGGACTACTGCCTCAGAACGAAATTAAGAACCAACCTCCGAAGATCCGTCTGAGAAAAAAGGCTGTTGCTGCACTTCTATGCAGTGCCCTGGTGGTGGCATCCGTCTTTTCGTATGGTTTTATCATTCGCCCCAGTGGAACGAGTGATAAGACAATTGTAGTAGGTACCTCTAATTATACTGAGGTACAAATTCTAGGCGAGATTTACACAGAACTGATCGAATCCAATACTGACTATCATGTAGAACAGCGATTTGGGCTTGCGGGTGCATCCGTCTGCTTTAGCTCTTTGGAGAGCGGCGGTATTGACATGTTTGTAGAGTATACCGGCACTGCATTAATGAACCTTTTGGGGCAGCCTGTGGACACAGATCCAAATGCGGTTTGGAATAAGGTGCATGACATGATGTTGGAGGAACATGGCATAGTAACTTCTAAACCCTTGGGGTTTAATAACACCTATGTGATGAGCGTGAAACCGGAGACTGCGGAACGATACGGTATATCTACTTTGTCACAGTTACTGGAAAAATCTCCTGAGTTAAGTCTTGGATGCACGGTAGAGTTCATCCAGCGGGAGGACTGTCTGCCACTTTTGGAAAAGGACTACGGTGCAAAATTTAAGGATGTCAAAGGGTTGGATGCTAGCCTACGCTATACGGCAATCGATAACAACGAAGTAGATGTAGTGGATGCGTTTGCAACGGATGCCTTGCTCTCTAAGTTGGGGCTTACCATGTTGGAAGATGATATTTCTTTTTTCCCTCCCTACTATGCGGTAAACTTTGTAGATGCGGATCTGTTACAGGCAGATCCGGAACTGCAGGAAGTTCTCTCTCGCATGGACGGTAAGATTGATGACAAGACCATGGCTGCTATGAACGCCCAAGTTGACATCGATGGTATGACAGCCTCTGAGGTTGCTCACCATTTCCTGGTGGAAAATGATCTTGTACCTGTTGCATGAAATTTAGAAAAGGGGGGCGGTTCTGCTTATATGGCAGAACTGCTCCCTTTAAACCGTAAGGATGAAATCTTATGAATATAAAACCTGAGTTAGAACATCTGCGGCGGGGACATCCGATTCAGGATATTTTACTGATCCTGATGGGTACTTTTCTTTTCTCCGCTTCTATGAACTGGATTGTCCTGCCACACGCCATGTATAGTGGAGGGTTTCTGGGCATTGCCCAGCTTTTGAGAATGCTTTTGGCCTTTTCGTTTCCTGGAATTCATCAAGTAGGAGATTTTGCGGGTATCCTATATTTTTTATTAAATGTTCCACTGTTGATTGTATCTTTTTCAAAGTTTGGACGCTGGTTCTTTACTAAAACCGCTCTTTGTATTGTCTCTTATAGTGTGTTTCTCGCCTTGATTCCTATTCCTGAAAAGAGTATTTTTGAGGAAATGTTTGCAGCCTGTTTTATAGGCGGAATTCTGTGCGGCATTGGTGCGGGCCTTCCGCTGACTGCTGGCTGTTCTGGGGGTGGGGAGGAAATATTGGGATTGCTTTGCATGCAACAAAAAGCCGACTTTAGTGTGGGGCGTATTGCCATGCTAATTAATGTGGTGGTTTATAGCATAGGGTTATTTTTCTTTGAACAAAATATTGTGGTTTACAGTGTCATTTTCGGTGCGGTTACCTATCTAACATTGGATAGGATGCATCTGCAAAATGTCACCGTGACTATGCTGATTATTACAAAATCCCAGGATATGGAGCAACTAGTGTTTCAATATGTGGGACGGGGAGTAACCAAGTGGGTGGGTAGCGGTGCCTATAGCAAGGAACCGTCTGATATTGTACTTACCGTAGTTTCAAAAAAAGAAGCTTTTGCTCTGAGAAAAATTCTAAAGGTGTATGATCCCAATGTATTTGTAATTATGAGCGAGGACACATCTGTGCTGGGCAACTTCAGAAAGCGTCTCTGGGCCTGATTCGATAGAAAAGTGCGGGTGTTTTTTACTGTTCAATGAGCATAGTTGGCCAGAAGAAATAAATCTCTACTGATAAAGAAGTCTTTTTCAAAAAAGCGTGGTGAAAAAATGGCGGACGGTATGTTGCCACGCTGGAAGAAGATGAGTATTTGTAATGTAAGCATTTCTGGAGAAATGTTTGTAGTGGTTCTTGAGTGTACATTATTTCTGCTCTGTCAATCGAGCTATTTGATAATCGGTTAAAAGTGAAATTCCTTATCTTTGATAACACTGTATTAAAATATCATGGTGCGGGCGGAAAAACACATTTATTTTGAAAGGGCAAACATGTAACATGTTTCTGCGGTTGACCACACAACCAGCCACAGACGGAGCCGGAACCATCGGAAATCCTGCGATTCAAAAGTGCTGGAAAGCAATTTGTTCGGAATAGAAATGCCTAGAAACTACGCAAAAAGATTAGAAAAAATAAAATTTTTGCATTGACGTGCGGGAGGTCACAGGTTCAAGTCCTGTATCGTCCACCAGATAAGCACGGAAACAACTTGTTTCCGTGCTTTTTTGTTTTTCTTAGGATCTGCTTAAAAACCCCCGCTCTGCCTTGCAATCCCCCTCTGCCCCGGGTAAAATAGGGACAAATCTCCAGCGGCTGTACCGGCACGGTCCACTCTGCTGGCAACAGGAGGAACCCACCATGGATCATTGCTCCGACCTCACCAGGGCACCCGGCGCTCCAAACCAGGTCCGCATCCCCTATCTGGACGCCCTACGCTGTCTGGCCATTCTTCTTGTTATCGCACTGCATGTGACTGCCCCCATCATGGTCAGCCCCACTCTGGCGCAAACCAACACCTGGCTTGCCTGCATGGTGCTGGACCCGCTGGTGCGGGTGGGTGTGCCTTTATTTTTGATGATCAGCGGCTGCCTGATGCTGGACGATCCCCGCTTGAGAGAGATCACGCCCTTTTACAAAAAGCAGCTGCCTAAGCTGCTGATCCCTCTGGTGGTTTGGAATGGGATCTACTTCGCCGTGGCCGTCCTCACCGGCTCCCAGCCCCTCAGCCTGTCGGTCTTTCTGCAGCTTCTTCTGGGCCAGGGCGTGAAGTACCACATGTGGTACATCTACATGCTCCTTGGCATCTACCTGATCTGCCCCTTCCTGCGGCGGCTGATCGAGACCTGCACCCCCCGGCAGATTCTGCTTCTGTTTGGCATCATTCTGTTCTCCTCCACCCTCCGTCCAGCCCTCAATCAAATCCTCCCCTTCCAGGTTGTGCTGTTCGGCCCTATGCTGGAGGGACTGGTGGGGTATGTCCTGTTGGGCTGGCTGCTGGGGCGGCAGGAGCTGAGCCGCCGGACCCGGCTTTTGGTCTATCTGGGCGGCGTGGCAGGATACGCCGTGCATTTGGTGGGGAATCTGCTCTACGCCCGCCCGGAACAGAGCTATCTCCCCTTTGAAAGCGGCTACGCCTTCCCCCACTATCTCATTGCCGCCGCCCTGTTCGTGTGGGTGCGCACCTTCTTTTCCTGCCATGCCCAGGCGCTGCGCCCGGCCCAAAAGCCCCTGCGCCTGTGCGCCCAGGTGGTCTTTGGTGTGTACTGGGTCCACCCTCTGGTGCTGGACGTCATCACCCATCTGCAGCCTGACGCTCTGCCTCTGGCTGCCGCTCTGGTTTTGCAGGGCGTGCTGACCGCCCTGCTCTCCTTCCTGTTTGCCGCCTGCGTGTCCAGGATCCCCCTGCTGCGCCGCCTGCTCCAGGGATAACCGCACAACTCACAACTTTTTCATACGCAAAAAAAGCATCCGGAGTACGGATGCTTTTTTGCTGCGCCTGCAGCGAAATTTCCCTTGTAACACCCCCTTTCTCTGGGGTAAAATAGGGGTATCCTTTCAAAAAACCCCGCCCCGGCAGACGTTTGAGGCAAGTCTCCCCGGGCGCAAAATCGTACCACCCCCCGTCTCTGTCTGGAAACGGGGGCATTGGCGCGTCTATAACTTCCATATTATGGAATATAAGGTCACTAGGAGTGATTTGCTTTGAATATATTACGTTCTGTTTTACAAAACCTGCCGGAATTCCAGCAGCTGCTGGCCGCGTTGGACGGGGGACAGTCCCCGGCGGCGGTGTCCGGCCTGGGTGCGGTACACCGGGCCCACTTTGCCGCCGCCCTGGGCGCGGCCTCGGAGCGGCCGGTGGTAGTGGTGTGCGCCGATGAAAGCGAGTGCGAACGCATGGCCCGGGGCCTGGCCTTCTTCACCGGCCAGAGTGTGCCGGTGCTCACCGCCCGGCAGTTTACCTTCCACAACGCCGCCACCGTCTCCCACCAGTGGGAGCACCGGCGACTGAAGCTGCTGTGGGCTCTGTCGGAGGGCGAACTGCCCTGCCTGGTGGCCTCGGTGGAGGCCCTCCAGCAGCGCACCCTGCCTCCTGATGTCCTCAAACAGGCCACCCTGGAACTGGCCACCGGTCAGCAGATCAATCTCAACGACCTGGCCGCTTGTCTCACTGCCGCCGGCTATACCCGCTGCCAGCAGGTGGAGGGTCCCGGCCAGTTTGCCCTGCGAGGCGGCATCCTGGACGTGTTCTCCCCCGCCATGGACGCCCCGGTCCGGGCCGAGTTCTGGGGTGACGAGGTGGACGCCATGGGCTCCTTCGACCCGGCCACCCAGCGGCGCACGGAGAATCTGGACCGGGCGGTCCTCCTGCCCGGCGCGGAAACGCTACCCCAGCTGGCCCCCGGGGGTCTGGGCGGCCTGCTGGCTCTGCTGGACAAACGCATCGCCAAAGCGGAGAAGGACGGCCACAAGGAGCTGAAAGCCACCCTGGAGGCCGACCGGGAGGCCCTGGAGCAGGGCCGCTCCCTCCCCGCTGTGGACCGCTACCTCCCCCTCATCTACCCCACCCTGGCCACCGCCGCCGACTACCTGCCCCTGGACGCCTGCGTTCTCTTCTCCGAGAGCAGCCGGGTGGCCGAGCGGGCCAAAACCTACCAGTGGCAGATGGAGGAGGATGTAAAGACCCTGCTGGAGCGTGGCGAGCTGGACGGCAGCTGCGGCGACCTGTCCCGCTCCTTTGCCCAGCTCAACCAGGTGCTGGAGAACTGGCCGGTGGCCTATCTGGACTCCTTTACCCTCTCCACCTACCCCACGCCCCCCCGGTGTGTGCTGTCCCTGATGGCCAAGCAGCTCCCCTCCTTCGGAGCCAGCCTGGAGACGGCAGTGCAGGATTTAAGCCACTACCAGTCTGCCGGGTTCGGGGTACTGGTGCTGGTGTCCTCGGAGCAGCGGGCGCTGAACCTTCAGACCCTTCTGCGGGAGCAGAAGGTGAACTCCGGGGTGGAGTTCTCTCCCAAGACCCTGCCCAAGCCGGGACAGATCATGCTCACCGTGGGCGGCCTGTCCGGCGGTATGGAATACCCCGACCTGAAGCTGGCCGTCATCACCGAGGGCCAGGCCGCCCCCCAAAAGCGGCCCCGGCAAAAAAAAGAGACCACCAACCGCCAGAAGCTCAAATCCTATGCCGACCTCTCCCCCGGCGACCTGGTGGTCCACGAGCACCACGGCGTGGGCCGCTACGTGGGCATGGTGAAGATGCCCGCCGACGGCATTGAAAAGGACTATGTGAAGATCGCCTACGCCGGCTCCGACGTGCTCTACGTCCCCGCCACCCAGCTGGACCTCATTTCCAAGTATATTGGCGGCGGCGAGGACGCCCAGGAGACGAAAAAGCTCTCCAAGCTGGGAGGCACTGACTGGGAACGGGCCAAGACCCGGGCAAAAAAGGCAGTGCAGGACCTGGCCAAGGGGCTTATCGAGCTCTACGCCCAGCGCCAGCGCCAGCCAGGTTACGCCTTCTCCCCCGACTCCCCCTGGCAGCGGGAGTTTGAGGAGCAGTTTGAGTACACCGAGACCGACGACCAGCTGCGGTGTATCCAGGAAATTAAAAAGGATATGGAGTCTCCCGTACCCATGGACCGGCTGCTGTGCGGCGACGTGGGCTACGGCAAGACCGAGGTGGCCTTCCGGGCCATGATGAAGTGCGTGCTGGACGGCAAGCAGGCCGCGGTGCTGGTGCCCACCACCGTCCTGGCCCGGCAGCACTACCTCAACGCCCTGCGCCGCTTCCAGAAGTACCCGG
>NZ_CALADU010000266.1 GCF_937890665.1 uncultured Subdoligranulum sp. | reverse complement strand
GCGGGCGTATAAAGGGGTGATGTTGTCGGGATGGTTGGTATTTACTGTCATGGTTCATTCCTCCTGTAATGAACGCCCGACAAACAGGTTGCTGTCTTTATTATACTGCGGTTTGTCCTCTTTGTCAGCAGATGCAGCAATGGTTTCCGAGCGAATGAGCCGCACCATTTTGTCATAGAGCAGTTCCGTCCCACCACAGGAAGTATGTACTTCATAAACTGTCCCGCTGAGCCTGTAACAGACGGTTTCTTGCAGCGGATTTCCTCTTTTCGGGAGATAATCGCTCTCTTTGGTGCTTCGTTTCCTTTCCATTCCGTTCCCGCCCTTTCCGGGGAAGTCACAACAGAGCAAGCATAGGAAGTGTGGCCATACTTCCGCAAAATCTCCGTTTCCGGCCTGCTGCCGGAGCGGAGATTTTTGTCTGTTGGGAACTTCCCAAACCCTTGTTTTTTGCTTCGCCAATAATACGTTTGCAAGGACGGAAACTGCCCGCTAAATCAAAACTTTGTATAGATTTTTCTTTACATTCTGTTTCTTGTATCATTCTTGTGTAAGAACTATAATGACATTATTGGAGGTGCGGACATGGATTATATGACAGTCAAAGAGGCCAGCGAAAAATGGTGCGTAACCCCTCGGCGGGTAAACTATTATTGCACCGGCGGCCGTATTCCCGGCGCGGTGAAGATGGCGACAATCTGGTTGATACCCAAAGACGCAGAGAAACCGCATGACAGGAGAACGAAAGATGAAAAACAAAGCTGACATTTTAATTATAGAAGATGACGTGCCGCTCAACGACATGACAAAGCGACTTCTCACACAACACGGTTATTTTGTAACTTCTGCCTACTCGGGGAGTGAGGCACTTCTGTTGATGGAGAAAGGCACTTTTGACTTAATTTTACTTGATTTGATGCTGCCCGGCATACCGGGAGAAACAGTATTGGAGAAGATAAAAAGCGCGATGGATATTCCGATCATCGGCGTGTCCGCTAAAACGGATATAGACAGCAAAGTGAACCTCATACGAAACGGCGCAGATGATTACATCACAAAGCCATTCGACAATCAAGAGCTGCTGGTTCGGATTGAAGCGGTGCTGCGGCGCTTTCAAAAATCCACCGGCCCTCATCATGGCAAGATGCTTCATTTTAAGGACTTGTCCCTTGATACAGAAGCGATGGCGGCCAAAATCGGGAATACCCCCATTGCTTTGACACGGTATGAATACCTGATCTTGCAGCTTTTGATGTCCGCACCCTCAAAGGTATTCACAAAGAATAATATCTTTGAAAGCGTGTGGAATGAAAACTTTATCGGGGACGATAACGCAATCAATGTCCACATTGGAAATCTCCGCAAGAAGTTTGCCAAAGTCAATCCAGAGGAAAAGTATATTCAGACGGTTTGGGGCCTCGGTTTCAAAATGCAGGGATAATCCTTAGAGAAATCTTATAAAGTTTGCACGCCGATCTGCTACAATAAGACGGTATGGAAAGGGGATGATGATTTGGAGGCTGCTTTGGAAACAGCCGGGTTGACCTATGTTTTCCCGGACGGAAACGGGATTAAAAATATCACATTTCAGGTAAAACGCGGAGAGATCTATGTTCTATACGGCGGCCATCACGCCGGAAAATCCGTACTGTTGCAGGCTATTATAGGTACACTGAGACCTCAAGCTGGTACGCTCAAATTATTTGGCAATATGGACTATCAGCAGGAGCGCCGCCGGATTGGATTTGTACCCCAAAAGCCTGTGACAATCGGCTCTCTGTCACCGTCTGATATGCTGCACTATTTTGCTTCTGCTTTCGGAAGCACAGAAAGCCATTTTTTAGATGTATTGCATCTGGACCTGAAAGAAAAAAAGCCGGTACGGCGATTGCCCTTATCGACCCAGCGTTTCGTGAATTTGGCGGTTGCCCTTTTGGGAAATCCAGACATGATAATCCTGGACGACCCTTTTTCCGGGCTGGACAAAGGAGAATGCGAACGCCTGCTTTCTGTTCTGACCTATCTGCATGAAATGAACCATACCACGCTTCTAATCTCTGGACCGGATTATACGCTGCTTGCCCGGCTTGCATCCCAATATGGCGTGATGGCAGATGGCAAGTTACTTTGTGAACTTACGGCTGAGGAATTGACAGAGAACTGCCAGCGGTGCATAAAGATAAGAACCCCACAATTAGAACAGGCTATCACGATTTTAAGCCAGCAATTCCCGGATTTTGAAGTGTTGGGCCGCGACCTGATCAGAATTTTTGATTGCAATGAGCGATCCGGGGAAATCAATACGCTGCTGGTTCGTTCCGGGATAGAGGTATCGGAAATCTGGCTTGCCGGTATGGAGCCGACCGACTATCTTTTGAAAATGACAGGAGGTGCAAAGCGTGATCCAGACGATGCAAAGTGAGTTATTCCGTATCCGCAAAAACCGCCTGTTTTGGGCCTGCCTCGCACTGGCCGCTTTTTTTGTCTTTGCGCTTGCCCTGACATTTTATCATAATTCGGTAGATGCTATGCTTCCGGCTATATCTCTGGTTTCGTTCACGGAGTTTCTATTTTCAGATTACAGCCTGATTTTTCCGTTGACGCTTTTTTTGTGCCTGTACTTTACAGAAGATTTTCATACCGGCACATACAGTATCGCACTTTCTAAAGGCACAAGCAGAGTACATCTATTCTTCGGTAAACTGCTGGCCGCATGGGGTGGTGTTTTATTTTTTCTGCTTGTATGCTTCGGCGTTGCGTATTTGTCTATTCTGATCATGGGAACATCCCGGTATAGCCTTGAATATTCGTTTTCTGCAATCGGAGCCTTTCTTCTGCTTCAATGCCTGTGCTTTTTAGGGTACACTGCATTTCTCAATCTGCTAAGTTACCTGCTCAGGCATCGGATCATTGTCACGATTGCCGCATTTTTTCTGCTGGGGGTTTTGTATCTATACCTCACAAAGATAAGCACAGCATTGGATATGGATTATTCGCTCTACAAGTATTGGGTAGTAGGGCTTTCCCATAGCTTGCAGATCCATACCTTTGGGGAGAATTTAATGCCCATTTTGATTACGCTGGTAGTATATTTATTTTTACCGACAGCCGTTTCGTTCTCCTTGTTTCAAAGGATGGATTTGCGCGGTTTGGAAAGGCGGTGATGGCCGCATGATCGTGTTATGTATCTTGCTGGCAATGCTTTCCCTGTTTTTGCTTCTGAAACTGATTTATCAGCGGAAGCTGGTTCGGAAAATCATAAGGCAGATTGATTTTTTAATAGAACGGGATACGCAAACAGAAATCATGGTGGAAAAAACGGATGGGCCCATACAGGATTTGGCTGCAAGTATCAATCATCTTCTCAAAAAATATCGCGGTATGAGGCAGGAAATCGAACGGAGCGATACCCTGTTCCGGGATACGATCACCAGTCTGTCCCATGACTTGCGAACGCCGCTGGCAACAGCAAACGGCTATATTCAGCTTTTACAGGAACAGGAGTTGACCGGGGAGCAAAAAGAATATGTGATGATTGCAGGAGAACGAATTTCCGCTGTAAAGCTGCTTCTCGACCAACTGTTTGAATTTGCAAGGATCGAAGCCGACGAGCTGAAATTGAATTGCAGGAATACGGATATACACAGTGTACTTCGGGACGTTGTCGCCTCATACTACGGCGATTTTGAACAGAAAAAATGCGTCCCTCATATCGTTATCCCCAATTCACCGGCTGTCATTTGGGCCGATCCAGATGCCTTGACCCGGATCTTCTCAAATGTGGTTTATAATGCGCTTGTTCACGGGAAGGGAAATTATCAGATCACCGCAGCAACCGAGAAAGCGCAAACGGTCATAACCGTTAAAAATGCGTCGAGCAGTATTCAGCAGGAAGATGTTCCCCATTTGTTTGACCGTTTTTATACCACCGACCAGTCACGGACAAAAAAGACAACAGGGCTGGGGCTGGCGATCGCGCAAAGACTTGTGACCCGCATGGGCGGGCAAATCTCGGCATCTCTGCAAAACGGCATCTTTGCAATTCAAATCGTGTTTCCCATCATCAATTTCTAAAGGGCTGCTTCGGCAGCTCTTTTTTCATCCTTAGACTTTCCTTAGACTTTTCTCAAACAAATCCTAAACCTCTTTGGTACAGTATGAGCCATAGGAGGTACAAACAATGGTTAAGGTAGCTTTAGCAATTTCACTCATCGCTTTGGCGGTGTGCCTGCTCATGGCCTTGCATGGCATATTGAGCGATGGCCTAAAAGGGTTAAAACAGAGATCAAAACCCATCGGAACCTCATTTTTGATTTACGCTGTGACCTTTATGCTTTTCATCTTCTTTCAATAACGGAGGAATTTCATGCTGCAAATCAAAAATGTAAATCTGAATGTTGGAAATACCGCATTGCTGTCCAACATCAACCTGACTTTAGAGCAAGGAAAAATCTATGGTGTTCTGGGGCCGAACGGGGCCGGCAAAACAACGCTGTTTAAGTCCATGCTGGGCCTGACCGCCTTTTCGGGAGAAATTCTCTCGGATGGGCAGCCCGTTTCCAGCAGATGTTTTGGAAGTTTGATCGAATACCCGGCTTTTTACCCCCGGCTTACCGTAGAGGAAAATTTGAAGCTCCACGCGCAGTATTTAGGTCTGAAACGGCCAAACATCGAAGCGGCGCTCAAACAAGTAAACCTGCTGGATGCCCGGAAAAAGCTGTTCTCTCAACTTTCTTTGGGGATGCGCCAACGGCTGGGAATTGCCCGCGCTTTTTTAGGCAATGTCCAATATTTGCTGCTGGACGAACCTACCAATGGCCTTGATCCGATGGGGATAAAGGAGATACGGCTGCTTCTGAAAGAACGCCTGAAATCTCCCCAACACTGTATTTTGGTATCGAGCCATAATCTGACGGAGATCGCCGCCGTAACGGATGTTCTTATTTTCATCCGCGGCGGAAAAATCATCAAGATTGCAGAAAACGATTATAACGAAAAAGAACTGGAAGCACTGTACGAGAATATTATGACTTCCGGCCAGAGGGAGGAAGCATAATGGGAATGTTGATCAAAAACAAATTTTACAAGTTGAAGCGGGAATGGTTTATGGTATTTCTTCTGCTGTTGTCGCTTCTTCCCATCCTTACCGGCGGCGCAGGAGCAGTTTTCAACGACAGCACAAAATCACTTGCTGACCTGTTCTTCTTTATGAATAACCAGTTTTCCATGTTCTTCCCAATGGTGATCTTCATTTTGATTGGTTCGCTGTTTTATCAGGAATACAAGAACAAAACTTACATCAACTGGATCACCTACGGTTTTTCAAAGAAGAAGCTCTTTCTATCGAAAGTCGCTGTCAGCATCGTTATCGGCATCGGCTTCGCGGCCGTCTTATTTATCGCTTTTGGCCTGCTTGTGGCGGTACTCAATGGAGCTGGCAGGTTGCCCGGCGGTCTTTCTCTGTTCCTTAATCTGGCAATCGGGTTTGGAATTGAAGCTGGCGTTGTCGTTTTGATAACTACCTGTTTAGGGGCGATCGTTATCAATCTGAGCCGCAATATCATTGTAACAAGCGTTGTCGGGATGATATATGGCTTTGCATCCTGCCTGTTCATCGGTTCAGAAAGTGGTTTTCTCATTCCGGGCAGCTTCGCATATCGCGTGTCCATGTTCTTCTCAGATAAATCTACTTACTATGAAGCCCATGTACCGGCCACCATTGGCGGATGTATCAGCATTGTACTTTGCTTTATCGTGATGTTTCTGGTTGGATTGATTGCCTTTTCCCACAAGAAAAAAATTGAAAACTAACGGTTGCCGGATGACGGCAAAAGAAAAAAAGCCGTCATGCAGCAGTCTTTTCCCCTGCGTCTAATACACTACGGCGGCTTTGACAAAATCAAGGCCGCCATTCTTTATGCCCTTATACTGGCGCTGGAGCGATCGGCGGCCCACGGAGGGAGCCGCCATGAAGCAAAGAGCGTTTCGACAGAATACGACGGGGTATGTACCGTTAAAAAAGCCCGTCCCCAGCAACGGGAACACGCGGTCATGAGTATGAACTATACCATGCAAATCAACTGCATATCGCCTTTCTTTTCGCCCGGTGGGTCTATGACCTGCCGGGCGAAAATTGTTGTTTTCTGCGGTTTCCCGGTGCGGGCCGGGGCCGCCATATTGCTGCCGGTGAAAGGAGTGGAATAATCAGCTTTATCTTCTCACTCTCCCGCAGATCGGGGGGCGAGAAAATGAACGAATACACCTTTGACTATGTGGAACGAAACCGGCTGGATGCTTTCTGTAAAACGGTTTTACGCAACGAGGCCCAAAAATATCTGTCCGAGCTGGCCCGCCGCCGCGACCGGGAAAAGCCACTGGACACCTTGCCGCAGGCAGAAATGGATAAACTCTGTACGCTGGACGAATACCCCAGCAACAGCTTTACATTCTCCGCCTTTGGCTATGACCTACATATTCGGGATGAGCTGGTGGCCGGGGCCTTTGCCACCTTGCCAGAGCAGGAACAGAAGATTCTAATTCTGCATTGTGTGCTGGAATTGGCCGACGGCGAGATTGGCGGCTTTGTGGGAATGTCCCGCAGCGCCGTCCAGCGCCACAGGACAAGCACCCTGAAACAGTTGCGCGTGAAATTGATGGCGTTAATGCCGGGAGGGAGGAACGCGAAATGAAGCAACCCACATTCCACGGCAGGGTACTTCTGCCCCTGTCAGTTTTTGTGGAGGCCCGTGCTGGTGATCCGCTGGCAATAGAGCGCGTCTTGCGGTACTATGACGGCTACATAAACAAGTTGTGTACCCGGACACTCTATGAGCTGGACGGAACGCCTCATGTGCGTGTGGATGAACACATGAAACATCGGTTGCAGGCAAAACTGGTAGAAGCCATTGTAAACAGGAAATAGCAAAGACAAAGGAAGCTGCCAAGGGTCGAGATAAACGCTCCGCGCCCTTGACGGCTTCCTCCGTCTTTGCTGTATAGTGAGCAAGCGTGCGCAAGCAGAAATCCGCTTGCGCCCGCTGCTATTATGGTGTTTGTATCTACGCATTTAGAGGACAGAAAAGCCCGATGTTACCGAGCCTTTCTGGCGTGGTTGGATAGCTGGAAATAGCTTACCATTCTTACCATTGTAAATGAGGCTTGAAATGCGTAGAATGGTTTGACTTTAAGCGTGCTTTGGTATAAAATAACATTACCTTACACGTTTGGCTGTAAGGGCGGAGCATTTCTGTCAAGTCTGGCCGAATTGATGTTTCTATGAGTAACGTTACACATAGAACCACCAATTCTAGGTTGGGTTCGTTGAACATGATACTCCTTTCCAGTATGATTATACTACGGAACGCTATCAGATGCACCCAGGACAATAATGTTCATGTACCTGCCTGCTAACTTAGGGATGTTGTCCCCCATGTTAGCAGGCATGATGCATTTTAGGGGGGAGAATTATGAAAACTCAAAAAGAATACAATCAATGTCAACGACCTATATCTTGTCATAATTGTAGCTCAAACCAGATGTGCCAAGCATGGGTTGACTTTGTTAAACACCACAATGATACTAAACCTTATGCACATTTTGACCTGCGTGTGTCTTTAGCCATGCCTTCTATTAGAAAATACGTAATGGATCGGGCAAAAATAGTTACGCACAGTTTTTATCCATTTATCCACTTTGAGAAGAAAAACTCTCGTTATGGAAAGAAAGGACCTAAAAAACCACGAGAGCTATATTACTGCTCACATTTAGATAGGTGTGTATATCAGCGATATGCATTTTTATTAAACTGCCAGTATAATAGTTGGGCTTGTGAAAATAACATAGATGACGTTGCAATTGCATATCGAGATAACTTAGGAAAAAACAATATTGATTTTGCCAAGGATGCTTTTGATGCAATACGCAGCTTTCCCCAGTGCTTCATTTTAGTAGGTGATTTTACTAATTTCTTCGACAATTTGGAACATCAATATCTCAAGAAAATGATGTGCGAAGTACTTGGTGTTGAGCGCTTGCCTCAAGATTACTTTTCTGTTTTCAAAAATATCACCCGTTTTTCAAGTTGGGATTGGAAAGACATTGTAAAGGCGGCTGGCGAAAACATTGAAGAAAAAGGTGTTCGTAAAAAGATCAATAGTAAAGATACAGTACTGACTAAGGAACAATTTCAGAAAAGCAAAAATGATATAAAAAAGAATGTTTCTGGGGTTGGCGTTCCGCAAGGTTCCCCCATTAGCGCTGTACTATCCAACATTTACATGATAGAGTTTGATAAAGACATTAAGCGTTATGTAGCCAGCAAAGGCGGAATTTATATGCGCTATTCAGATGATTTTATCATTGTCTTGCCATACGAGAGAGATTCCGAAATTGCGGATTTTACAAGTTACATTTTTTCCTATGTAGAATCAATGAAAGGACTTATTGACCTACAAAAGGAAAAGACTTCTTGCTATACTTATAAGAACAAAGTAGTCTACGAGGGTGACCAGCCATCTAGCATAAACTACTTAGGATTTCTATTTGATGGCAAAAACATTAGACTAAGGCCACGCGCAATAACAAAATATTATTATAGAATGCGTCGAAAAGCTCATACCATTGGACGCAGTAATTGGATATCATCTAAAGGCAGGCATATATCAGCAAAAGAACTATATAGTATTTATTCTCGTAATGATGAAAAACAAACGTTTATTGATTATGCAAGAAAGGCAAAAGGAATATTGAAGCTCAACGATCAGGAAGCAAATGCCTTAATAAAGCATCATAAACGAAAAATTGCCAAGGCGATAAAAGAAGGCCAGAAAAAATAAGGAGAACGCTCATGATTCTACAATTGAGAATCATGAGCGTTCTTTTAGTAGCACCTGTTTGTCAGCCGTTAAGTTAGTACGTCTTTGATACTTCCTTATTGGCGTTCACCTAATGCGGCGCCACTCCTTTTTCGTTTAAAATAGTCCCGCAGGGTATAGGAAAGAGACAGTGTACAAATTCCCTGTAAAATAATGCATCGACACAATTTTTTTAAGGGAGAACTACCTCTGCCCATCAAAATCGCCATGGCAAAAAGTCAAGATCCACTATCTTTCATCAAAAGTTCACGCATTGAACAAAGCATATGATTATGTTATGCTTTTCCCGCTTCCATTGCTTCTTCATAAGCGGTACACACCTCGTCCGACGGACCATCTCCACGCTTTACGCCGTGATCCAACCAGATAGCGCGGTTGCACAGGCGCCGCACCGTTTGAGAATCGTGGCTGACGTACAGCAATGTGGCTCCATCGGCCAACATTCCTTCCAGTCGCTTCATACATTTTTGCTGGAACATAAAGTCGCCCACGGCCAAAACCTCATCCACCACCAGCAGATCCGCCTTGACCTCTGTTGCAATGGAAAAGCCTAAACGCGCGACCATACCGGACGAGAAGTTTTTGACGGGCACATCCATAAAGTCCTGCAGTTCGGAAAACTCAATAATGCTTTCCAAATGTTCATCCATATATTTGCGGTCGAACCCAAGGACCGCACCGTTCAGATAGATGTTTTCCTTTGCGGTCAGATCCATATCAAATCCCGCACCCAGTTCGATCATCGGCGCAATGCTGCCATGCACCGTGCAGCTGCCTTCACTGGGGTACATGACACCTGCAATCACCTTCAGCATGGTACTCTTACCGCTGCCGTTGCGTCCGATCAGTGCCACCGAATCGCCCTTGTTCACGGTAAAGCTGACGTTTTTCAAGGCATAGAACTCATTGAACATCAACTTGCCCTTCAGCAGCTTGACAGTATACTCTTTTAGCGTTTCCGTTTTTTCCTGAGAAAGATTGAAACGCATCGATACATTATTAACTTCCACCTGGGGCAGATTATTCTGTTGCATCGTACTGCCCTCCCTTAAATATACAAAATAAAGTTGCGCTGCAATTTGCGGAATGCAAGCAATCCGACAATCAGCATTACCAAACCGGCCACAATACAGGCGATCCAGGTATTCGGCCCCGGAATATTCCCGTACATCACCAGGTTACGGAACATGTTGATGTAGTGATACATCGGATTAAATTTCATCAGGAACTGCACGTTCGTGGGCAGCTGCTCCAGAGGGTAGAAAATGGGAGTGGCGTACATCCAACCCAGCGTCATTACACTAAACAAGTGCTGCATATCTCGGAAATAAACCGTCAACGCAGACAGAAGCAACGCCATACCGCAGCAGAACATCAACTGAAAAACCAACGGTACCCAGAACAGCACAATCGTCCAATGTAACGGTGCCCCGGTAAACAGCATAACGATCAATACCGCGACCATACTGAAGCTCATCGTCACAAAGCTGGATGCCACACGGCTGAGCGGGAAAATGAACTTGGGAATATATACCTTCTTGATCAATGCCGCATTGGCGATAATGGACGTAAGTCCCATATTGGAACTTTCATTGAAGAAGGTAAAAAGGGTATTTCCGCAGATCAGATACAACGGATAGTTTGGAATATTGTTGCGGAACATAAAGCTGAAAATAATCGTTTGCAGTATCATCATCAGCAGGGGATTCAAAATACTCCAGATATACCCCAGGAAGCTGCGACGATACTTGACCTTTAAATCCCGCATGACCAACTCATTGATGAGCGGCCGATACTTGGCAAAATGCTGCCAAGAGGTAGATAGTTGAGATCGACGTGTCGACATGACGAAATCCTTTCAGATATAAAATTATATAGGCATCCTCTGTACAAAATCATAACAAAGCAAAGGCCTAAATCCATCCGGCAGCAACCATGTTAATGTGGCCACCATTCTATCCATCATTTCCTATTCTCCCGATTGATTTTAAATTGTTTCCACAGAGAATACTTTCGATTAGTCTTATAAAGCTTTGTGTCAAACGCTTCTTTGACTTGTGGACGCAGCCATTCTTCGCCTGAAACGGTAATCCGATTGCGTAGCTGCCCGTATGTTGGCGTGTGCAATTGGGGTATATCTCCAAACGCCAGCCAGGAATGTCCATTATAACAATGCGCTTGCGTACAATGTTTACCGATTGCTTCCAAGTGAATCGGCTCCGCATCAAAAATATTTCCAAGTTTCTTACCACAGTAACACTGTGTCACATCACCCGTCCCAAGGTTCACATAAAGAGTCCAGTCGCCTGCATAGCAAAATTCTTTGCGCCGTTGGTAAAAAATGGATGCCTTAAAATCAAACAAATCTGATTCAAAAGTCCCCCATATTTTTTTGTACTCTTCAAACGTGTGCTGAGAAAGGTGTGGAATTCTATTATCCGGATCAACATCCGACCGCGCAATTGT
>NZ_CALADU010000265.1 GCF_937890665.1 uncultured Subdoligranulum sp. | reverse complement strand
GATATAGCCGGCGCCACCGCTAACCAAAATTGCCATACCAATCGTCTCCTTTATGTTTTCTTGTTGCTTTTTAACGGGCCTCGGTGGTCCGTTCCTTACTTATCATTCTACTTTTTCTGCTCAGTTTCTGGAATAGACGTTTTCGGTGCCTCTTTATCTTTTTGTTGCCGATTTTGACGGCGTGCCGGCAGCCCCTGCTGCATACGCCGGTAGGCGCTGGGGGTGTTGCCGGTGGCGGCACGGAACTTTTGGCTGAAATACGCCCCCGAGCAATAGCCCATGGCGGCGGCTACTTCGCCGGGGGTGGCGCCCCGGGCCAGCATTTGGGCGGCATAATCCAGCCGCATGGCGGCAAATTCCTCCATCGCGGTATGGCGCAGCCGGGTGCGGAAAGCCTGCTGCAGTTGGGTGCGGCTGCAGCCCACCGCGGTGCAGACCTCGTCCACCTTCACCTCTCGGGTCAGGTTTTGGGCAAAGTAAGCCCGGGCCGCTTCCACCAGTGCCGTTTGGCGGCGTTCCCGCCGCACCCGCAGGGTGGGTTTGCGGGGGCGCTTGCAGCGCCGTGCCAGCAGGATCAGCAGGTTTTCCAGATGGATGGCATATTGTTGCCGCGCCCCAAAGGCTGTTTCCTGCCGGGGGGTGGGCTTGTCGCCGGGGGCGGCAGGTCCGTCGTAGAGTTCCGCGGTCGTTTTGATCAACCAGTTCAGGTCGTTCTGCTCGGCCGGTTCGGCGTGGAACACCATGCCCCGAAACCGGTCCATGACCGCCGACCCGCATTGAAAATCCACACGCAGCACTTCGGGCGGCAGTTCCCCCAAACACCGGATGCCGAAGATTTCCTCCGGCTGATGCAGCAGGATTCCACCGGCCCGCAGCCGTACCCACCGGTCGTTGCAATATTCCTCAACCGCACCGGCCCGCACATAGACCAACTGCCAAACGGATGTCTGTCTGTGGGAGAAGTCCTCTTCCGGACGGCGCTCGGCAGCCCAAGCCGCCGGCACCGCTTCGATGCGCAGGGGGAAATCCTCGGGGCGTTCCATGGCTGCCTCCTTTGTTAGACGGCCACCACGCCACTGTCCGGCCAGTAATCCGAGGTGCCGCTGCCGTAGCGGAACACCCCGGGTTCCACATCGGCCAACTGGGGGAACAGCGCCAATTCCGGGCAACTGTCCGCCAGCCCGATGCAGTACGCCGTCAGCGGGCTGATGACCTTATCGATGGATGTATAGACGTTGCTGCCATCCTCGGCATAGGTGCTGAGCATGATGTCGTCGGGGTAGGTCTGCTCCACATAGGCGGTCAGCTCCCCATCCACATAGGGGTCGCTGCTGCCCTCGTACAGGTCGGGCGCCCCGAAGAGATGCAAAATCTCATGGGCAAATGTTGCCGGAGATTCCGGCTCGGCCTGCGTGGCATAGGCATCGTACCGGTAGATGCAGCAATATTCATAGGTAAAGTTGGCGCCGTCCTCGGCATAGTGGGCCATCGTGAAGGAGGTGCCGTCCACCGGCAGGAAGAGCAGGAACCCGATACGGTCGGTGCCGTATCGGTTCTGCAAGTCCGTCGTGTCCAGCGTGGCACAGAGCATGTCCATCTCATCGAGGAAATCGTTGCTCTCCTCCGAGTTCACGCCGCCCCGCAGCCGGGAATGCAGCGAATAGGTATAACTCAGCGGGCTGTTGTCGCTGCCATCGTCATAGGATAGCTGCGCCTGCACCCCATACAAGGCGGCCTGCTGGGTGATCCAGTCCACCGCCATGGCCACACTTTGCTGGGCCTCGGCCCGGGCTTCCCGGGTCCAGATGCTGCCGGTGGCTGCATCGTTGAGGTAGACGCTGACCAGCACCGTGGGCTCTTCCAACAGACCCACACTGCCGTACAGTTCCTGCTCCCCTTGGGGAAGCAGTTCGGTCTGGGGCGGCGGGGTCGGGGAAGGTTCTTCCACCGAAGGCATTTCGGGCAGGGTCTGCACCGTCCGGTGGGGCACACAGCCGCAGAGCAGGCAGGCGGACAAAAGCAGCGCAGCAAGGCGTTTTTTCATCGTCGTCCCCTGTCTTGTTTACAGTTTCAACTGAAGTTTGCCGTCCACATCCGCCAAGGCCACCGTGGCCGGGGCAGTACCCAGACGGCCATCCACCAACGCTTCGGCGATGGGATCTTCCACCGCTTTGCGGATGGTGCGCCGCAGCTCCCGGGCACCGTACTTGGTGGAGCTTTGGGCCACAATGGCCGCCAGCGCCGCCTGATCGTAGGTCAGGGTAATGCCATGGGCCGTCAGGCCGGGCTTGTATTCGTCCAGCATGAGGGCGGCGATCTTCTCGAGGTTTTCCTCGCTCAAGGGATGGAAGGTGATGACCTCATCCACACGGCCAAGGAATTCGGGACGCAGGAACTCCTGCAAAGCCTTCAGGCTCTTATCGGCGCTGGCCACTTCCAGCTTTTTGCCGAAACCGGTGGCACCGCTCTGGTCGGTGGAACCGGCGTTGGAAGTCATGCAGATCACGGTATTGGAGAAATCCACCGTGCGGCCTTGGGCGTCGTTGATCTTGCCTTCGTCCAGAATCTGCAGCAGGATGTTCATTACATCAGGATGAGCCTTCTCGATCTCGTCAAAGAGCACCACGCTGTAAGGATGACGGCGGACCTTCTCGGTGAGCTGACCGGCCTCATCGTAGCCCACATAGCCCGGAGGCGAACCGATCAGACGAGAGACGGCATACTTCTCCATATATTCGCTCATGTCGATGGAGATCAGCGGGTCCACCGTGTCAAAGAGCTGGTTGGCCAGTTGTTTGACCAGTTCGGTCTTGCCCACACCGGTGGGGCCTACAAAGATGAAGCTGGCCGGGCGATGACGGCCCGACAGGTCGGCACGAGCCCGCTTGATGGCCCCTGCCACGGCGTGAACCGCCTCGTCCTGCCCGATGATATGGGCCTTGAGAGCCTCTTCCAACCCTTGCAGGCGGCCGTACTCGGTTTCCTTGATCTTGACGGCAGGGATGCCGGTCCACAGTTCCACCACCTGCGCCACATCGTCCAGCGTGACCTCGATCTCGGCCACCCGCAGCTGCAGCGCGGGCAGCTTTTCCCGCTTCTGGGCCAGCTCGGTTTTTACGGATGCCAGCGCCTCGTAGTCGATGGCGGTATCCTGCCCGTTCTGGGGGTCGGGATTTTCCAGATCATGTTCCTGCGTTTCCAGTTCTGCCACCCGGCGCTGGGCCTCGATCAACTCAGTGATCTCGGGATGGCGCAGGTTGCAGCAGGCACAGGATTCATCCAGCAGGTCGATGGCCTTATCGGGCAGGAAGCGGTCGGTGATATAGCGTTCCGACAGCTTCACCACCTGCGTGATAATGGGGTCGGGCACACGGACACAGTGGTGCTTCTCGTAGTAGATGCGGATGCCCTTGAGCACCTCGATGGTATCCAGAAGGGAGGGTTCCTCCACCTTGACGGGCTGGAAACGGCGTTCCAATGCGGAATCCTTCTCGATATATTTGCGGTATTCGGCAAAGGTGGTGGCGCCGATCACCTGCACCTGTCCCCGGGAGAGGGCCGGTTTCATGATGTTGGCGGCGTTCATAGCGCCGTCCGAATCTCCGGCACCCACAATGGAGTGGATCTCGTCGATAAACAGGATGATGTTGCCGGCAGCCTTGACTTCACTGATCAGGCCCTTGACCCGCTGCTCAAACTGGCCGCGGAACTGGGTCCCCGCAATAAGAGCCGTCATATCCAGCAGGAAGATTTCCTTGCCTTGCAGGCGGGCGGGCACATTGCCCTCCGCGATGCGCTGGGCGATGCCCTCGGCAATGGCGGTCTTGCCTACGCCGGCTTCGCCGATGAGGCAGGGGTTATTCTTCTGACGGCGGCAGAGGATCTGGATGGTACGGTAGATCTCCCGATCCCGGCCGATGATCCGGTCGGTCTTGCCATCCCGGGCTTTCTGGGTCAGATTCTCACAGTAGGTGTCAAGGAATTTGCGGCGGGGCGCTTTCTCCTTTTTACCATTCTTGGGTGCCTTTCCCTCTTCCCCGTTCTGGCGCTGGGCGCCGAACCCGAAGGGAAACACCGGCGAACCGCCGGGCACAAAATCGTCCTGCGCGCCTTCCTCGGGGGCATCCTCCCCGGTTGGGATCAGCGCGCCGGATTCGGCGGCTTCCTCCAAGAAGGAACTCATCCGTTCCTCCATATTTTCCAAATCCTGATCGGACATACCGAATTGTTTCATCAAGTCCTCTACGGGCTGGATGTGCATTGCCCGGGCACAGGTCAGGCAATACCCTTCCTGCACAGGCTTTCCGTTATCCATTCGTTGCACAAAGACCACTGCGGTACGTTTTTTGCAGCGTACACAAAGCATAGGCTTCACCTCTCTATAAAAAAGCTGGTGCTTGTCAAAGTTTCAATGGTTCTATTATCAGCCGAACCTCCCGCTTTTGCAAGCTATGGCGGGGAATGTTCAGAATTTTTTCATTTCCTGTTGAACGTTGCTTAATAATGGACGAGGAAGGGATTGAATGCCCCAAAGAAGCTGTATCCCACGCTCTGGTTCAGCACCGACAGGGTCAAAAATTCCAGCAAGCCGGCGGTAACACTGGCCGCAAACCAGAGCAGCAGTGCCAGCAGCCAGCAGTCCAGCGCACCGGTCATCAGACCCAGCACCAGCCCCAGCAGCCGGTTGACACCGCCCAGCAGCGGCACACCGTTCACATGGCGCAGCAGCCCTACCAACAGCCGGAATACCCACCGCACCACCATGCAGAGCACCACAAAGAGCAGCACCTGTACAAAGGGCAGCAGAATGGGTTCCAGCGCGGTGGTGATCTGCTCGGGCAGGGCGTTGCCCGCCCCCTGCACCAACTGGGCCAACGTATCCCGCACGGTGTCGGGCAGGAAGTCCATAGCCTGCACAGCGGCGGCCAGATCCCCGCCGGACTGAGCCACGGCGGATTCCACCTTTTCGGACACCGAGCCGCTGACGAACTGCTCATAGATAGGCACCGACAGGCTGCGGCTGGCCCAAACAGCCACCCCCACGCCCACCACGGCGCCAACCAGTTCGGTCAGACTTGCCAAGAATCCCTTGCGCCAGCTCGCCACCGCCGCAAAGGCAAACACGATCAAAAATACCAGATCATAGATCCAAGCCATAGTACGTACAAAGTCCTTTCCTTGCTTTTGCTCATTCGTCGGGTTCGGTCAGTACCTCCACCCGGCTGCCGGTGAATACCAGCGTTTGGTCGGCGTTCAGCACCGCCAACGGATGGGCCGCCAAATCGTCCCGTGTCCAGTTCTGCACACCGTCGTAGCTGTAACACTCCACGGCGTTGGGGCACAAAAGATACAGTTCGGTGTCGGCTGCCGTCACACCGAAAGCCTGTCGGGCCGGAATCTCGGCCAGCGGGGTCAGGTCGGAATCAAAGGTCACCAGACTGTTGCCGCCACGGATGTTCAGCAGCAGCGCAGTCTGACGCAGACCCGGCGCTGCGCTTTGCAGGGTAGCACCGCCGAAGTCATAGCGGGCAGTCTCGGTAGCGGTGCGGGGATCCAACACTGCGATATAGGTATCGAAGACCGCCACCACCCGGCTGTCGCTCTGCCAATCCAACAGAAGCAGCATGCTGCCCTGTGTAGCCTGATAGGCGGGGCCTTCCTCTGTTTCGGCAGTATCCATGAAATAGACGGTGCAGCTCAACTGCCCGTCCCGGGCCGCCAGCGTACCGGCGGCAAAGCGGCGGTTGTCGGGGGCGAACTCCACCGCGATGGGGGTGCCCTCGTTTTGGGTCATCTGCCAGCTATACGTCTGATTGAAAGAGGGGTCGAAAATTTGTAGCTGGGCGGTATACCGGCCGGATTCGGTGACCACGGCCAGCGTGTTGTTGTTGGACATGGCGCAGAGCAGGATGCTCTCGTCAAACGTGCGGGTAAACAGGCTGCGCGTCCGGCTGGAAATCTGCAATTCGTTGCCGGCGCGGTTGTACACCACGAACCGGGTGCCCCCCACCGCCAAGACGGGGCGGGCATAGCCGGGCTGGAAGCTGCGTACCCGGCTGCCGTAGGCCGAATAGACCACCACATCTTCGCTCCCCAGTTCCACAAAACCGCCGGCCAGTTCCTCAATTTGCAGCGGCTCACTGATGCCGGTATCCACCGGCCAGCCGCCGCTGCCCCGATTCAGGTAGAGGGTCAGACTGTCCACCCCATCGGCCAACAGGGCGATGGAAGCCGACATGGCCCCCGTAAAGATGGCAATAAAGAGCGCCACAAAGACGATGACCCCCGCCACAAAGAGATTGCGGCGGCGCTGCCGCTGTTTGAGCAGCGGCGTGAGAGATTTAAGGTTGCTGGTCGTCTGGGTTTTGGACGGCGGCTCGGCCGTGGGCTCACTGCGGTGGACCGGCTGCGGCGTGCGCAGACCAAGGTCCCCACTGGTACCGGGCACCGGCTTGGTGGAGGTATGCCCCTGTTCCCGAGCCAGCATCCGCTTGCGGCGTTCCAGCCGTTCCTTTTCTGCTTTGTTCATAAGGGGCTTCCCTCCTTTCCAAAATATGAGCGTTGGCCCGGAGGGTTACCGTTCCGGATAGGTCACATCCTCCAAAAACAGGCCTTTGGCGGGCAGCGTAGGGCCAGCCTTGCGCCGATCCCGGCTTTGCAGCAGGGCAGGGATGGAATCCGCCGTCCGCTTATGCAAGCCTGCTTCCACCAACGTCCCGGCCAGAATGCGCACCATATTGTACAGGTATCCATCGGCCGTGACGGTAATGAGAAAACGGTCACCGCTGCGGCTGACCGTGCACCGCGAGATGGTGCGCACGGTATCGCCGTGGGCAGCGACCGAAGATCCCGACGCGCAGAGCGCCAAAAAATCATGGGTGCCGACGAACTGCGCCGCGGCGGCCTGCATAGCGGCCAGATCCAGCGGCTGGGCGATGCGGTGGCAGGTATCCACCGTAAAGGGGTCGTCGATGCGCCCGTTGAGGATATGGTAGCAATAGGTTTTTTCGTGGGCAGCGTAGCGGGCATGGAACCCCTCGGCCACCGGCTGCACCGCCAGCGCCCGGATGTCCGGCGGCAGGTGGGCATTGAGGGCCGGCACGATCTTATCCGCCGGGACCTTGCCAGTATAACAGAAGCTGAGCGCGAAACGCCGCGCATGAACGCCGGCATCGGTACGGGAGCAGCCTTTTACATCGGGGCGGCTGCCCAGTGCCGCCTGCATGGCGTCCTGCAAGGCCGCACACACCGTAGGGGTATTGGGCTGGACCTGAAATCCCGCGTAGTTGGTCCCTTTATAGGCAATCCACAAAAGATAGGTCATCACACCAACCCCGGCACATAAAAACGTGTGGAAACGATGATGGCCAGCGCCACCACCAGCACCACAGCACAGCGAACATCGGTGGCGGTGAACCGCAGTTGCTTCAAACGGGTGCGGCCCTCGCCGCCGTGATAGCAGCGGCATTCCATAGCCATGGCCAGCTCATCGGCCCGGCGGAACGCCGAGATGAAGAGCGGAATCAAAATGGGGACCAATGCCTTGATGCGCTGGGTAAAGCTGCCGGTGTCCAACATGGCGCCCCGGGCTTTCTGGGCGTTCATGATCTTTTCGGTTTCCTCGATGAGGGTGGGGATAAACCGCAGCGCAATGGTCATCATCATGGCCAGCTCGTGTACCGGAAAGTGAACCTTTTCCAACGGACGGAGCAGATTCTCGATGGCATCGGTCAGCACGATGGGGCTGGTGGTGTAGGTCAGCAGGCTGGTACCCGCGATCAAAGCACAGACACGCACCGCCAAAAGGATGGCATAGCGCACGCCCTCGGCGTAGATCTTAAACACCCAGAAGTGCACCAGCGGCTCCCCCTGTCCGGTAACGAAGAAGAGGTTGAGCACCGCCGTAAAGATAACGATGGGCACGATGGGTTTGAGGCTGCGCAGAATCATCTTGCCGGGGATCTTGGCCACCCGGTAGAGCACCGCCAAGAACAGCAGGGACAGCCCGATGCCCAGCGGATTGGCCGCCACAAACAGCACCACGATGTAGGCGATGGTGGCTACCAGTTTAAGGCGGGGGTCGCAGCTATGCAGCACCGACCGGCCGGGATAGTATTGCCCGATGGTAATATCTTTGAGCATTTACTCCACCCCCTTGTGCTGTTTGGCGGCCAGCGCCTTTTGGATCGTCTTGACCGCATAGGGGATGGTATAGACGTCGGTGGGGATGTCCAGCCCCATCTTGCGCAGTTTCAGGAAGATCTGGGTCACCTGCGGCACCGAAAGCCCCAGTTCCAGCAGTTCCTGTGCCCGGGCAAAGACGTTTTCCACCGTGTCGTACATAGCGATGCCCGCTTTATGCAACACCAGCACCCGGTTGGCATACTTGGCGATGTCCTCCATGGAGTGGCTCACCAGCAGCACCGTGATGCCGGTCTTTTCGTGGTAGGCCTTGATCTGGCCCAAAATGGTATCCCGGCCCTCCGGGTCCAAACCGGCAGCAGGCTCATCCAGCACCAGAACCCGGGGCTGCATGGCCATGACACCGGCGATGGCCACCCGGCGTTTTTGACCGCCGGACAGCTCAAAGGGGCTTTTTTGCAGCAGTTCGTCGCTAAGGCCTACAAAGGCGGCCGCTTCCTTGACGCGGCGTTGGACCTCGGCCTCATCCAGCCCCATGTTGCGGGGGCCGTAGGCAATATCCTTGGCGCAGGTCTCCTCAAACAGTTGGTATTCGGGGTACTGCATGACCAGCCCCACCAAAAACCGGAAGGAGCGCAAATCGGCACCGGGGGCCCACAGGTCCTTGCCGTCCACCAGCACCCGGCCCGACGTGGGACGGTTCAGCCCGTTGAAATGGCTGATTAAAGTGGACTTGCCGCTGCCGGTGGAACCGATGATGCCTACAAAATCCCCTTCCTCCACCGAGAAGGAGACATCCTCCAAGGCGGTGGTGGCATCCGGCATGCCCGGGTTGTATACATACTTTAGATGTTCTACACGGATAATCTCTGACACAGTTGTTTCCTTTCCCGCAGAATACCGCCCGGCGCAGTCGCCGGTGCCGTTTCTGCCTTTCGTGGGACACGGCGTCTGTACGCCGGTTTTAGTCCTTGAGCAGTTTGAACAGTTCCTCGGCACAGCGGTCGGGGGTGATGACATTCTCCGGCATATCGATGCCCGCATCCACCAGTGCGTCCCGCAGCTCGGCGGCTTGCGGCACATCCAGATGGTAGCTGTGCAGCCGCTCGGTCTGGCTGAACACCTGCTCGGGGGTGCCCTCCATAACGATGCGGCCCCGGCTCATCACCAGCACTCGGTCGGCCTGAGCGGCTTCCTCCATATAGTGGGTAATGGATACGATGGTGATGCCCGCCTCCCGCAGTTGGCGGATGGTGCGCATGACCTGTCCCCGGCCGTGGGGGTCCAGCATAGCGGTAGCTTCGTCCAACACCAGACAGTCGGGCCGCATGGCGATGACGCCGGCGATGGCCACCCGCTGTTTCTGGCCGCCCGACAGCTTATAGGGGGCGGCGTCCCGCTTTTCGTAGATGCCCGCCAGTTTCATGGCCTCATCAATGCGGGTGCGGATCTCGGCGGGAGGCACGCCCAAATTTTCCGGCGCAAAAGCCACATCCTCCTCCACAATGGTGGCGACGATCTGGTTGTCGGGGTTTTGGAACACCATGCCCACCTTCTGGCGGATGTCATAAAGGTGTTCCTCGTTGCGGGTGTCCATGTCCTCCACCAGCACAGTGCCGGTCTCGGGCAGCAAAATGGCGTTCAGGTGCTTGGCCAACGTGCTTTTTCCGCAGCCGTTGGCACCCAGCACCGCCACAAATTCCCCGCGGTGCAGGTCCATCGTGACCCCATCCACCGCAAAGCGGGGCTGGTCGGGGTCATACCGGAATTTCACATCCTGCACGCGGAGCATGGGTGTTTCGGTAGGCATAGAATCACTTCTCCCAAATGGCGGTGGCGCCGCAAGGCACCACGCCGCCGGTGGCCGAGACCGGCAGACCGATCTCGTCGCAGTGGGTACGCCCCCCCTGCACGGGGCAGAGGGTCGTCTTGACAATGTATTCCATCACCGCGGGGCTCAGGCCCTCGGTGTAGGAGTTGATGGCAAAAAACAGCGGATCATCGCTGAGGACCTGCTCGGTCAGGGTGATCAGGTCGTAGACGTTGTCTTCCAGTTTCCAGATCTCGCCGTTGGGACCGCGGCCATAGCTGGGCGGGTCCATGATGATGCCGTCGTACCGATTGCCCCGGCGGATCTCCCGCTGGACAAACTTGGCGCAATCATCCACGATCCAGCGGCAGGGCCGGTCTGCCAGATGGCTGGCAGCGGCATTCTCCCGCGCCCAAGCCACCATGCCTTTGCTGGCGTCCACGTGGGTCACACTGGCCCCCGCGGCCAGACAGGCCAGCGTGGCACCGCCGGTATACCCGAAGAGGTTCAGCACCTTGATGGGCCGGCCGGCGGCTTGAATCTTTTGCTGGTACCACGCCCAGTTGACAGCCTGTTCGGGGAAAACTCCGGTGTGTTTGAAACCGGTAGGACTGACGATGAGCGTCAGGTCCTGCCAGTGAATCTGCCATTTCTGGGGCAGCTTTTTGTGGTAATTCCACTGGCCGCCCCCTTTGGCGGAACGGTAGTAGATGGCATCGGCCTTGGCCCACAGGGGGCTGGCCTCGGCATTTTTCCAGATGACCTGCGGGTCGGGGCGGATCAGCAGCGTGCTGCCCCAGCGCTCCAGCCGGTTGTGGTTGGTGGCGTCCAGCAGTTCGTAATCCCGCCAGCTATCGGCAGGGCGCATAGGCGATTCTCCTTCCTTACTTGTCGAGGATGCGCTGGCGGATCATATCCGTAATGCGCTCGGCGCTGGTCTGGATGGCGGCATGGTCCTCGCCTTCCACCATGACCCGGATCTTTGGCTCGGTACCCGAGACCCGTACCAGCACACGGCCCATACCCATCAGGCTCTGCTGCTGGCTCTCGATAAAGCCGGCGATGTATTCATCCTCTTTGTAGGCCTGTTTCTGTTCCTTGTTGGCCGTCAGGTTGATAAGCACCTGCGGGAACTTGGTGTACACCGCGTTCAGGTCGCTCATCTTGGCGGCGGGGTTTTCGGCCTTTTTGCGGGCCAGCACCTTGAGCAGCTTGCCGGCCGTCAGTTCGCCGTCGCCGGTGGTGGAGTGGTGCAGGAAGATCACATGTCCGCTCTGCTCGCCGCCGATGGCGTAGCCGCGGGCGCGCATCTCCTCCAGCACATAGCGGTCGCCCACCGCCGTGCGGGCGGTCTCGATGCCCTGCGCCTCCA
>NZ_CALADU010000264.1 GCF_937890665.1 uncultured Subdoligranulum sp. | reverse complement strand
GATCATCAGCAGCAGGCCCTGGGATGCGGTGAAGGTGGTGGTGATGGCACCGGTACCAAGGGCACCGTGCACAGCACCGGCAGCACCGGCTTCGGACTCCATCTCGACGACCTTAACCTGGTTGCCGAAGATGTTCTTCAGGCCGGCAGCGCTCCACTGGTCCACCGTATCAGCCATGGGGCTGGACGGAGTGATGGGGTAGATGGCAGCCACATCGGTGAACGCATAGGCTACGTGCGCCGCAGCGGT
Organism: uncultured Subdoligranulum sp.; assembly: GCF_937890665.1. The sequence goes on along the minus strand of NZ_CALADU010000264.1, from coordinate 12,150 downwards.
ATTGCCGTCCATAGACTGTTTTGCTCTGGGCATTTTTCTTCCTCCATTTTCAAGAGTAGTTTTGCAGTTCTGCACGGTTTTACCCGCACAGGCCCACGCCTAGCCGGCCGTGTGCCTGTGTTTTGCCCCGGGCGCACAGCTAGAAAGACGCTTTTGCATAGCTTTATTGTACCAAAAAGGAACCTGATTCGTAAAGGGTTTTTGTTTAGAATGTTGCACAGATTTTTGCGGCGGATGTGTGCATTTTGACTATTTTTCTACAAACCTTGCAAAATGCACAATTTTGCAGTCCGAAATATGACACGGTTTGCCAAATATCCCGGGGGCTGCGATCTACAAAATTTCCCGTACCTGCAAGGTTTGTCCGTCCACCGTGAACCGCACCTTGTTCGTCCCAAAGTCCAGCGTGTAGACCCGCTGGGGGTCGTGCTGATAGGCCGGTCTGGGGTCGTTTTGCAGCACCCCCAGCAGCGCCGCCTGTTTTTCTTTGGGCAGTTTGGCCAAAAAAGCGGGGTCACATTCTACCTTTAGCCCATAGTGGGCGGTGGCGTCCGCAAAGCCGCCCCGAGCCTCGGGGTGGGCGTCCACATAGGGCAGGTAGGGCTTGATGTCGTAAATCGGCGTGCCGTCCAGCAGGTCCGCCCCTTTCACCAACAGGTCGCCGTCCTCGATGCCCGCCAGTTCCACGCAGCTAAGCCCCAAGGCGTTGGGCCGGTAGGGGCTGCGGGTGGCAAACACCCCCCGCCGCGCATTGCCCCCCAACCGGGGCGGCCGCACGGTGGGCCGCCACCGCTTGCCGGCGGCATACTCCGCCGCCACGGTGGAAAACTGCCAGATCAGCCACAGATGGCTGTACCCTTCCAGCCCCACCAAGGCGTGGGGGTCCCGGTAGTCCGGCTCAAAGACGATGCGGGCCGTCAGTTCCGGCACAAGGCCGCTCTGCCGGGGAATGCCGAACTTGTCGGGAAAGTCGGTGCGGATGTGGGCGATGGGAAGAATAGTATAGGCTTCAGACATGGATGGGGTCCTTTCGATGGGTCACGAGGCCGCCGAGTCGGCGGCATGTTTCTCCTCGTTGAGCTTCATGACCAGTTCCAACTGCTCTTCGGCAGTGAGGTCGGTGCCGCTGAAATCATAGTAGGTGGTCTCGGTGTTGACGATGAGCACCCCCTTGGTGGCTACATAAAAGGCCACAATGGCCGCCAGCACCGCGATCACCACCCCCACGGCGATCCAGCAGCGGCGGTTGGCGCGCCGGGCAGACTGCCGCCAGCGTTCCACCACCTCGGGGGGTTGGCTGTCCAAAAAGTCCCGGGCGGCCTGCTCCGCCGTGCCGCCCAACTGTTCCGCCACCGGGGCAAAGCCGTCCTCGGGGCTGCTTAAATCCCGCACTGCCCCCGCCACATAGCGGGCAAAGGCGTCCCGGGCTTCAGCCCCGGGCAGGGCGGAAGCTGCCTGCCGCACAAACCGTTTTTGTTTCTGCTCAAACATCCTGCGATTCCTCTCCGTACAGGGCGCCGTCCCGGGCCAACAACCCGTCCAGCGCCGCCGTCAGCGTCCGGTATTCGGCATAGAGCTGCTCGTAGTAGACCTGCCCCGCCGCCGTGATGCCCAGATAGATCCGCGCCCGGCCGTCCTCGATGCGTTTTTCCGCTTCCTCGATACAGCCCGACGCCTGCAGCCGGTAGACCGCCAGATACAGGGTGTTGTAGGTCAGCACCCCCGCCGTCAGACGCTGCACTTCCTGCGCCATTTCGTAGACATACATGGGCCGCTGACGCAGCATGAATAAGACCAACATCTCGGTGGTGGTCTTTTTGAATGCATCCCGCATCCCTTGCGGCGTACCGCCTTTTTCTCTTCGTTCTGCTTTCATAGCGCTGCCCATTTCTGTAAAGGTTTTCAGTATCACGATACCATACCGAGGGCAATAGTCAATAGTTTTTATTGACAAATATAAAAAGGTTTGCTATCCTAAAGATACCTTATATAAGAAGGAGCGATGTTCCATGAAAAAGCAGGGTTTGTTCCGCGGTGTGGCAGCGGCAGGGCTGTTGGCAGCGGCGCTGTTGGCGGGGTGCGGGGCCCAGCCCGAAGCGGACGCCGAAACCACCGCCCAAACGGTTTTGGAGGCGGTGTATAGCTGCGAGGCAGGGGACAGCGCGTCCTTTGAAACGGCACTGGCCGAGAGCGTCACCGACGAGGCATCGCTGAACGAATACTGGACCCAGCGGCTGGGGGCGCACTTTACTGAGGAAGGGCTGAGTACCCTGACGGCCAACCGGGTGCCTACCCGGGTGCTGACCACCTGACCGGATACCGCCGTGGTGGTGGAATCGGTAGCGCTGGAGGAAGCCTATTCCAACACCGACACCCAAGCCAACTACACCTATACGGTGACGGCCAGCCCGGAAGGCATTACCCCGGTGACCTTTACCGGCGAGATCGGCCTGACCCTGACCGACGACGGCTGGCAGGTCAGCCGCATGGAGTGACCTACTTTCTTTGCCTACTTTCTTTGCAAAGAAAGTAGGCAAAGAAACTCCAAAAAAACTCCAAAAAGAAACTCCGATAAAAGCAGGGAAAAAATCTCAAAAAAATTCCAAACCAACAGGCATGGCCGCAGGACCGTACCTGTTCTCTTTTACAGGGAAAGAGGGGAGAGACCCCCTGACAAAATGCCGAAATGCTTCCCCTTGGGCGCCGAAATCTTGTTGCAATGTAACTTTTTTGCAAGATTTTGCAACCCATCGAAGGGTTGCCTCGTTTGTATAGACAAAGGCGCCGCAAATCCCGCCGTTATGGGGTTTGCGGTGCCGCAAAAATTTACATGGGACGGCCTTTTCTTTCCTGTCGAAGTATGGTAGAATAAGGCCAATACACGCTTGGAAAGGGGGCAGATGTTTGGCACCCATCATCCGCACCGAAAAACTGCGCAAAGTCTACGCCGTGGGCAAAGAAAAGGTCGTGGCCCTGAACGACGTGGACCTCTCCATCGAGAAAGGGGAGTTCTGCTGTATCGTGGGCCAATCGGGCAGCGGCAAAAGTACGCTGCTGAATATGCTGGCCGGGCTGGAAAAACCCACCCGGGGCAAGGTGTTCATCGGCAAGCACGAGATCAGCGCCATGACCGAGACCGAACTGGCCCGGTTCCGGCAGGCCCATCTGGGGTTCATCTTCCAGAGTTACAACCTGCTGCCCACCATGACCGCTGCCGAAAATGTAGCCTTACCCCTGATGTTCAAAGGGGTGGACAAAAAGACCCGCATGAAGCTGGCCCGCAAGGAACTGAAAAACATGGGCTTGCTGGGCCGGGCCAACCACCTGCCCACCGAGATGAGCGGCGGCCAGCAGCAGCGCGTCGGCATTGCCCGGGCCTTTGTCAGCAACCCCAAGGTCATTTTTGCCGACGAACCCACCGGCAACTTGGACTCGATGACCAGTAAGCAGGTCTTGTACCGTATGCTGGAACTGTCCAAGACCCAGCAGGTCACCTTCGTCATGGTCACCCACGAACCGGAACTGGCCCAATGTGCCGACCGCATCGTTACCATTCTGGACGGCAAGGTCCAGTCCAGCGTGGTGCAGGACGACGAAACCAAACAAAAGTACCGGGATGAACTGTTTGCCGATTTGGACGGCAACCTGAACATTGGCGGCGACGCCAGCAAAGAAAAAACCGGGAAAGACAAGCAAACGCCCCAACCCACCCAAGCCAAGGCCTAACCCCCACGGCTTATCTGCCCATCGAAATCGCTACGGCGGGCCGCTGCCTGCCGAAAAACTGGAGGTCTTATCTTGAAACGTATCCTGTCCCTGATTGCCCTGCTGGCCTTGGTGTCGGCGCTTGGCATGCCGGTGGTCCATGCGGAGGATGCCGCTTCCGACAGCACCGCTTCTTCCGGCACCACCGATACCCCCACGCCTACTCCCACGCCGGACAACACCACGCCCCCCACTTCGGACGGGGTCTATGTGGTGGGCTACACCGTCACCGACACCGCCGGCGGCGAGATCACCACCGTGGATGTGGGCGACCATGTAAACGTCGTTTTGCAGGTGGTGGACCATTCCTCGGCCCGGTATGCCGTCCGGCCGGAGGACATCACCGCCCGCATCAGCTCCTCGGTGTTCCAGTACACCGGCATCGGCGAGATCGGCCAGTTGTTTGACAACAACGACGACCCCAACACCGAACGCCTGAAGCGGGTGCGCAACGGGCAGGCCACCGAAGAAGAAAAGGCCGCCAACGCCTACTACAACTATTACAGCTATGTGCTGCTCTTCCGGGATGTGATCTACAACGGCGGCGGCAACACCCTGCCCATCAACCTGACCTATCTGGATACCACCAAGCCCATGCAGCAGTTCAGCGTTTCCATCGGCCAGTGCGTGGACAAGGACCAGACCACCTCTCCCAATTTGCTGGTCCGTTCCTCCAGCTACGGCGACGGCCCCGTGGTAGCCGGTGAGGAGTTCACCCTCTCGCTGGGCGTCTACGCCACCGCCGGCAACGAGGACCTGTCCGATGTCATCGTTTCGCTGACCATGCCGGAAAACGTTTCTCTGGCCAGCGGCAGCCTCTCCAACTATATCGGCAGCCTTTCCCCTGAATCCATCCGGGAAGTCACCTTCCCGGTCCTGCCCTCCTCCGGCTTTACCGGCACCGTGGCCGACATCACCGTGAACCTCACGGGCATCGGGGCCATCTCCGGCAAGACCGTCACGGGCACCACCTCCATCTCGATCCCCATCAGCCAGCCCGACCGCTTCGAGGTGGGCCAGCTTCAGGTGCCCTCCAGCGTGGTGCTGGGCGAAACGGCCAGCGTTTCCCTGAGCTACGTCAACAAGGGCAAAAACCCCATTTCCAATCTGGAAGCCCGGCTGTCCGGCACCAATCTGGGCGCCGGCGGCTACCAGTACTTAGGCAACCTCAACGCCGGCACCGAGGGCAGCGTGGACTTTGACCTGACGCCCGACGCCGCCGGTGCGGTGACCGGTACCATCACGCTGAGCTACGAGGACGCCAGCGGCGAAGCCCGCACCATCACCAAGGATTTCTCCACCACCGTGGAAGAGATGATGTACGACCCGTCCATCACGGACCCCACCATCGATGAGATGCAGCCCCAAACCACCGGCATGCCGGTCTGGGGCTGGGTGCTCATCGTTGCCTGCGGCGCGGTGGTCGTCGTGGTGGTCGTAGTCGTCATCAAGCGTAAGAAAAAGAAGAAGGCCATGGCTCTGGCCGCTCTGGAAGCTGAGGACAGCGATGAAGATCTCTGATGAAATCGCCCTGAGCGCCCGCAACTTGACCCGCCGCAAGGGCCGCACCGCCCTGACGCTCATCGGCGTGGTCATCGGCACCTGCATGGTGGTGCTGATGATCTCGCTGGGCATTGCCCAAAGCCAAGCCAACGACGAGATGCTGCAAAGCTGGGGCGATCTGACCCAGATTCAGGTCTACGGCGGCGGCATGGCAGTGGGCGCAGACGGAAAGGCGCTCAAACTGGACGACGCAGCCATCGAAAGTTTTAAAAAGTTGGACCATGTTCTGGCCGCAACGGCGTATGTTTCGGCCTATTCCTTGCAGGGCAGCGTCAACGCCGGCACCAATGACCGGTACGTGATGGATCTGGGTTCCCTGACCGGCGTGGACCCCGCCGCGCTGGAACCCATGGGATTCCAGCTTTCCTCGGGGCGCTGGCCCGACACCGGCCCCGCCAACAAAAAAGCCACCAAATTGCAGGTGCTGGTGGGGGATTACACCGGCTACAATTTCTATGATTCCCGCAAAAGCGAAACCAGCCCCAACCGGTACCGCTGGCAGGGCATGGTGGACGCCCAGGGCAACCCGGTAGAACCCTTCGTCAATGTGGACAAGGACAAGATGACCTTGACCATCAAAACGGGGGAGGGGTCCACCGAAAAGACCCAGACCTGGGACTTGGAAGTGGTGGGACACATCCAGCAGGACGCCAGCAAAGGCTGGTGGACCCAGAGCAACATCATCCTGCGCACCCAGGACCTGAAGATGATCGAGGAAGCCTATTATAAGATGGCGAAGATCACCAACAACAACACCTCCTACGATCAGGTCTATGTGAAAGTGGATGAGCTGGAAAACGTGGCCGACGTAGAGAAGGCCATCCATGACTTGGGATTCGAGAACACCTACTCGATGAACCAGCAGCGGGAAGAGATGCAAAAGCAGGTGGTCCGCAGCCAGATGATCTTTGGCGGCGTGGCGGCTGTATCGCTGTTGGTAGCGGCCATCAACATCATCAATACCATGACGATGGCCATTTATGAACGGACCCGAGAAATCGGCGTCATGAAGGTGCTGGGGTGTGAACTGAACAACATCCGCACCATGTTCTTGATGGAAAGTTCCTGCATCGGCTTCATCGGCGGTGTGGTGGGCGTGGCCATCAGTTTGCTGGTCAGTTTCGTGCTCAACCATCTGTCGTTGATCCTCTCGGTGTTCGGGCAGACCATCGACCTGTCCGGCCTGATGGGCGGCGGCATGTATTACGGCGGTATGTCCAGCACCATCTCGATCATCCCGCCTTGGCTGATGCTGGCGGCTCTGGTCTTTGCCACGCTGGTGGGCCTTGTGTCGGGTATCCTGCCCGCTAACAATGCCGTCAAGATCAGCGCCCTGGAAGCCATCCGCCACGACTGATTGTCTGTCTGTTGTTCCTTCTTTGCAAAGAAGGAACCGAAGAAACTCTAACGAAAAATCCCCCGCAGGGTAGTAACCCTGCGGGGGATTTTTTATGAGAGTTCTTTTGGTTCTTTTCCGGGTGCAGCGGGTCAGACAACGGTACCGGAATGCTCGCTGCCGGGCACAGCCGCAAGGAAGGAGGGGGCAGCCATACTGTATGTATGGCAAGCCCGAGTGACACAGCAGATGTGCTCCGGCAGCAGAGCAGAACGGTGCCGGGGAGCTGGCACCGCTGCGCCCGAAGCAAGAAAAGAACAGCAAAAAATCAATTACTCGTCGTCGGGCACGTCGGCGCGTTCGGCGGCCTCGATGGCAGCCAGTTCCTCGGCGGAGGGTTCGGCGTCGTCACCGGCCTCGACTTCCACCTTGGCGGTCTCGGCGTCGTTGTCCCGGTCTACCCGGGCCACCATGGCTACCTTATCGCCCTCGGTCAGGCGCATGACCCGCACACCGCTGCCGTAGCGGCTCTGCACATTGATGTCCGACGCATGGATGCGGATGAGGATACCGTTGGCGCTGATGAGGATCAGGTCGTCGGTCTCGTCCACGATCTTGATGCCCGCTACGCCGCCCTTGGCGTAGTTGCGGATGCCCAGACCGCCCCGCTTGGTGATGCGGTAATCATCGATGCGGCTGCGGCGGCCCTTGCCATCCTCGGTGATGGTGAGTACCGTGGCGCCGGGACGGCAGACGCCTGCCCCCACCACATAGTCGCCTTCCCGCAGGCGGATGACCCGCACGCCGTGGCCGGTACGGCCCATAGACCGGGCGCCCGACTCGGTAAAGTGGATGGCAGCACCGTCATGGGTGGCCACGATGATCTCATCGTTGCCGCCGGTCAGGTGGCTCCACACCAAGCTGTCGCCTTCGTTCAGGCCCAGCGCGATCAAGCCCGCCTTACGGATGTTGCGGAACTGGGACAGCGGCGTACGCTTGATGAGGCCCTGCCGGGTCACCATCGTCAGATAGGTGTTGTCCTCGTCAGCCTTGGCGCTCTGCTGAAGCATCAGAGTGACCTTTTCGCCCTCCTGCAACTGCAGCAGGTTCACGATATGGCTGCCCTTGGCGGTGCGGCTGCCCTCCGGCACCTGATAACCTTTCAGCCGGTAGACGCGGCCCTGATCGGTCATGAAGAGCATATAGTCATGGGTGGACCCCACGAACAACTCCTCGGTAAAGTCGTCGTCCTTCTGGGTCATGCCCTGCACGCCCCGGCCGCCGCGGTTCTGGGCCTGATAGGTGTCCAGCGCCGTCCGCTTGATGTAGCCTTCGTGGGTCAGGGTAAAGACGCAGGTCTCCTCGGGGATCAGGTCCTCGATGTCCACCTCGCCGGATACCGCCTCGATGGAGGTGCGGCGCTCGTCGCCGTACTTCTCCGCCAAAGCGTTCAGGTCGGTCTTGACGATCCGCTTAACATGCTCATCGTTGGACAGGATGTCCTTGTAATCGGCAATGGCTTTGCGCAGTTCGTCCAATTCCTGCTCGATCTTGAGGATTTCCAGACCGGCCAGACGGCCCAACTGCAGCTTGACGATGGCGTCAGCCTGCGGCTCGTCGAAGTCGAACCGCTCCATGACCGCCTGCCGGGCTTCGGCAAAGCCGCCCTTGCAGGCACGGATGGTGGCGATGATCTCGTCCACGATGTCCACGGCCTTGCGCAAGCCTTCCAGAATATGTTCCCGCTCCTGCGCCTTGCGCAGATCGAAGGCGGTGCGGCGGCGGATGACTTCCATCTGGAACTCGATGTAGCGTTCCATGACGGTTTTCAGGCTCATGATCTTGGGCACGCCGTCGTCCAGCGCCAACATGATGACACCCACGGTGTCCTGCAACTGGGTGTAGCGGTAGAGCTGATTCAGCACCACCTGAGGGTTGGCGTCCTTCTTGATCTCGACGACGATCTTCATGCCGGTACGGCTGGAGGATTCGTCGTTCAGGTCGGAGATGCCCTCGATGCGCTTCTCCTTGACCAAGTCGCCGATGGATTCCAGCAGGCGGGTCTTGTTGACCATGTAGGGGATCTCGGTGATGAGGATCTCATACCGGCCGTTCTTCTTCTCGACGATCTCAGCACGGCCCCGCAGGGTGATCTTGCCGCGGCCGGTGGCGTAGGCCGCCCGAATACCCGACCGGCCCATGATGATGCCGCCGGTGGGGAAGTCGGGGCCTTTGATGTATTCCATCAGGCCCGCCAAATCGATGTCGGGGTTGTCCATCAGGGCCGACATACCGGCCACCACTTCCCGCAGGTTGTGGGGCGGAATGTTGGTGGCCATACCGACGGCAATGCCCTGACTGCCGTTGACCAGCAGGTTGGGGAACCGGCTGGGCAGCACGTGGGGTTCCTTCTTGGTTTCATCGAAGTTGGGGTCCCAGTCGATGGTGTCCTTCTCGATGTCGGTGAGCATCTCACAGGCGATTTTGGACATGCGGGCCTCGGTATAACGGTAAGCAGCCGGGGGGTCGCCGTCCACCGAACCAAAGTTGCCTTGGCCGTCTACCAGCGGATACCGCAGGCTGAAATCCTGTGCCAGACGCACCATGGCGTCATACACGGAGGCGTCGCCGTGGGGATGGTAGGAGCCCAACACCGCACCGACGGTATCGGCGGATTTACGGTAGGGATGCTGCGGGTCGTTGCCGCGCTCGTGCATGGTGTACAGGATGCGGCGATGAACGGGTTTCAAGCCGTCCCGCACATCGGGCAGCGCGCGGGAGACGATGACCGACATGGAATAGTCCAAGAAGGCCGTTTCGATCTCCTGTTTGACATCGCGCTCAATGACCTTGGTGCCGGACCCCGGCACCATAATGATATTTTCTTCCATTCAGTGTACCACCTTGGAATTGGTTTGGAGTTTCTTCGGTTCCTTCTTTGCAAAGAAGGAACAAAAACCGTCACACGTCCAGATTCGCGAACTTCGCGTTTTTGACGATGAACTGGCGGCGGGGTTCCACCTGCTCGCCCATCAGGATGCTGAAGGCTTCATCGGCGCGCTCGGCGTCCTCGATCTTGATCTGGACAATGACCCGGTTGTCGGGGTTCATGGTGGTCTCCCACAACTGGTCGGGGTTCATTTCGCCCAAACCTTTGTAGCGGCTCACCTTGGCGCCCGGCATCTCGGCCGAAAGCAGCTTCATTTCGTCGTCATTGTAGGCGTACTTGACGGTCTGGCCCTTTTGCAGCTTGAACAGCGGCGGCTGGGCTACATAGACATAGCCGTGCTCGATCAGCGGCCGCATATACCGGAAGAAGAAGGTCAGCATCAGCGTGCAGATGTGAGAACCGTCCACGTCGGCATCGGCCATGATAAAGATTTTGTGGTACCGCACCTTGGAGATGTCGAACTCATCCCCGATGCCGGTGCCCAGCGCCGTGACCACCGGCATGAGCTTGTCGTTGCCGTAGATACGGTCGGCGCGGGCCTTCTCTACGTTGAGCATCTTGCCCCACAAGGGCAGAATGGCCTGAATGTTGGAATCCCGGCCCATCTTGGCCGAGCCGCCTGCAGAATCGCCCTCCACAATAAAGAGTTCGGTCTTGCTGGGGTCTTTTTCGTGGCAGTCCGCCAACTTGCCGGGCATCCGGTTGGATTCCAGCGCGCTCTTGCGGCGCACCAGTTCCCGGGCTCTCTTGGCGGCAGCCCGGGCCCGGGCCGCCTGGGTAGCTTTCTCCAAAATCGCTTTGGCAGCGGCGGGGTTTTCTTCAAAGTATTCGGTCATCGCCTTGTAGACCACGTTGCTGACCAAGCCCTTGATGAAGGTGTTGCCCAGCTTGGCTTTGGTCTGGCCCTCGAACTGGGCTTCCTGCAGCTTCACGCTGATGACCGCAATGATGCCTTCCCGGGCGTCGGGACCGGACAGGTTCTCGTCCTTGTCCTTCAAGATGCCCTTGGCCCGGCCATACTCGTTCAGCACACGGGTCAGGGCCAGCTTAAAGCCCTCCTCGTGGGTGCCGCCTTCCGGCGTATGAACGTTATTGGCAAAGCTCAGCAGCAGTTCGTTGTAGCTGTTGTCGTAGTATTGCAGGGCCACTTCCGCTACGGCGCCCTGTCCCTCGCCCTTCATATACATGACCTGCGGGGTCAGGGGGGTCAGGTCCCGGCGCTCGCACAGGTAGCTGACAAAGGAACGGATACCGCCCTCGTAGCACATCGTTTCGCTGCGGGTGTCGTTCTCGCTGTCCTGCTCGTCGCTGGGACGCTCCGACGCCGGGCGTTCATCGGTAAGGGTGATGCGCACGCCGGCGTTGAGGAAGGCTTCTTCCCGCAGGCGCTTGAGCAGCGTTTCGTAACGATAAACCGTGGTTTCTTGGAACATTTCGGGATCCGGCTTAAAGGTGACCGTGGTGCCGGTGGACGCCGCAGGACCGATCTTCTTCAAGTCGCCGTCCGGTTTGCCCCGCTTGAAGCTCTGCTCGTACTCGGCGCCGTCCCGGCGTACCCGTACGACCAGCCATTCCGACAGGGCGTTGACCACCGACGCACCCACGCCGTGCAGACCGCCCGCCACCTTGTAGCCGGAATCCTCGCCGCCGAACTTGCCGCCGGCATGCAGCACCGTGTAGACAACGGTGACCGCCGGAATGCCCAACTTGGGCTGGATGTCCACGGGGATGCCGCGGCCATTGTCCGATACTTCGATGATGTTGCCCGGCTTGATGGTGACTTCGATATGGGTACAATACCCGGCCAGCGCTTCGTCGATGGAGTTATCGACGATCTCGTAGACCAAGTGGTGCAGACCGGAAGGTCCGGTGGAACCGATATACATGCCGGGGCGTTTGCGCACCGCCTCCAGGCCTTCCAGAACCTGGATCTGCGCGCCGCCGTAGGCGTGGTCGGTCGCCGTCTCGCGGTTGGATTCGGTGATGATTTCTTCTGCCATGAAGTGATTGCCTCCTGTTTGGGTGAGGGTTCGGATAGAAAATATATAGAAAAATGGGAAGGTCGTTGTGGACCCGGCAGGTTTGCGCTGCCGGGGGGTGTTCCTTTTTGAGTGACCAAAGTTAGGAAATTCGCCCAATGGCCCCGGTTCCGGGGCCGTGTATTTCGGAACCAACGCTTCGCGTTGGTTTTTGCATCGCGCTTGATTCTGTGGGCGCGATTGCGGGGCGTGGCCCCGCAGGCAAAATCGCCTGAAGAGACTGTTTTTCCTGCCGTTTTGGCGGTGCTCCACTTCTGATTCGGGGGTGCCCGAACCCCCGTACTGGGGTATCGGAGCTACCAGCGGCAAAATTTCCAGTCACCACTCCACCTTTTCGGTGCGCTTTTTCAGCGCCGCGGGGGAGAGGGGGCTTAGATACACCGTTTCGTCGGGGAAATCGGTGAGCAAAAAGCTCTTGGGCAGGGTGCCGGGGGGACACAGGTCCACCACGGCGCCCTCCGCTTCGGCTTTATGAAAGTATTCCTCGGTGCGGCGGG
>NZ_CALADU010000263.1 GCF_937890665.1 uncultured Subdoligranulum sp. | reverse complement strand
ATAACCCCCGACCGCATCGAGCGATAGCGAGATGCACACTTGCCCATCCCAAATCGCCTCACAACCCCACAGAACGCGTTTTAAGGCGCGAAAAAGCCCGAATGGTACACAAGTACCTCTTCGGGCTTAAAACCGCTTAAAACGCAAAATAAAGCGTTCTGACGCATATAGCGAAAAGGGGAGCGCCTAGGCGTTCCCCAATCTATAGATAAGCGCGAACTCATTCTTGAAGAATAAGAGTTCGACGCTTCCGTTTTTGGTGGAGCTGACGGGAGTCGAACCCGTGTCCGAAAAGAAATCGGTTAGAGTATCTCCGGGCGCAGTGTATTTATTAGGGTTCCCTTGGCGCGGGCGAATACACACGCGCTACGCCTTGGTAGCTTCATAAATGCATGACGGGCCGCAAAGCTTAAGCCCGTGCACGTTCAGTACCTAATCGACGCCCTGACCCCGCGCGGTACTAACGCGGGCAGGACGGTCGCGCCTAATTAGGCAGCGACGGCAACAGGATAATTGTTGTCAGTTAATTTGTTTTGGCGCTTTTATCGTGGTGCACCGCCACGGCCCGCTGCTCACGCCTTTCTCTCCCCGTCGAAACCATTACAGCCCCAAATATCGGTGGGTAGTAAGCCCACCGGGAAAGCAAAAGCAGACAGCTTTATCGCTGCGTTTTTAATGCGCGGTCAATATCTCGCTTTGCATCGCGCGCCGCAGCAGTTGCGCGCTTGTCATATAGCTTTTTGCCCTTGCACAGGCCCAGCTCTAGTTTTACTCGGCCGTGCTTAAAATAGAGCGACAGCGGAACCAACGTATATCCCTGCAATTTGATCTGCTGTCCCAAACGACGAATTTCCGCCTTATGTGCCAACAATCGACGCGGTCTACGTGGATCCTTATTGAAAATGTTTCCCTGCTCATAAGGGCTGATATGCATTCCCTTAACGATTAGCTCACCATCATCAATATCCGCCCAAGAATCTTTGAGATTGACGCCCCCTGCACGCAAGCTTTTGACTTCGGTACCCACCAGTTCAATACCGGTTTCCAGTGCCTCAATCACAAAGTATTCATGGCGTGCTTCACGGTTTTGAGCAATCACTTTCTTACCAGAGTTCTCTTGCGCCATAAAGCACACCTCCCTTACGTGTAGTGGGTTTAGATTATAGCGCAGTTATGTGAAAAAGTCAAGAAAAAGCCTTTAAAGTTCTCCGCGTCCCTGCATAGCACGGTACAACGTCGTCTCGTCGGCGTATTCCAGACTGGATCCCACCGGCAATCCATAAGCCAAACGCGTAGTGCGCACCCCCATGGGTTTGATCAGTTTGGCCAAATACATGGCAGTCGCCTCACCTTCAACGGTAGGGCTTGTGGCCATGATGACTTCCTTAACGGTATCATTTAGACGTGCCAACAGTTCTTTGACACAGAGCTGCTCTGCCCCAATACCATCCATAGGTGAGATCAATCCATGCAGTACATGATACAAACCATTGTATTCATGGGTGCGCTCAATGGATTTGATATCCCGCGGACTCTCGACCACGCAAATAACGCTGCGATCACGTTTAGGTGATGCACAGATTTTGCAGATTTCTCCCGCGGTATAATCTTGGCAGATCCGGCAACGGTGTAGATCCTTCTTGGCATGCTCAATGGCTTTAGCCAACTCCATTGCCTGTTCGTTTGGCATGGACATCACTTCATACGCCATTCGCGTTGCGCCTTTACGGCCGATGCCGGGAAAACGAGCAAACTGATCCACCAAATTTTCCAGCGGTTCCACATTTTGCGGCATAATTACGCCTCTTAGCCCAGACCGGGAATGTTCATCCCACCGGTCAGCTTGCCCATTTCTTCTTCAGAATCCTTGTCTACCGCAGCCACTGCGCTATTCACAGCGGCAGCAATCAAATCTTCCAACATCTCGATATCGTCCGGATCCACAGCCTCCGGTTTAATCTTGACAGCGGTAATCTCATGCTTACCAGTCATGGTAACGGTAACCATCTCGCCACTCGCCGTTCCGGTATACTCTTTAGCTTCCAGTTCTTCCTGCTTAGCCCGGATCTCTTCCTGCATTTTCTGTACCTGACGCATCATTGCATTGGGATCGGGACGGCCGTAGCCTTTAGGCAATCTTGCTTTCATAAAAAGTTCCTCCAACTCTTATTTTTCTTCAATCTGAACGTCCACGCCCAGAGCCTGCATATTCTGCAAAGTCTGGTCAATAGACACTTGCGGGGTTCCGTTTACTTCTTCTTTTGGCGCCTCATACGGGCCAATGCTGCACCGCAATTTGGTGACACGATAAATGGTTTCCTTCAGCTTTTTGCTGACCTCGCGGTTGTTCCGAATGTAATCTCGGAAAGCATCGTTACATTCAAACAATACATGTTTCCCGTCATAATATGCACGGGTTCCCCGCAGAAAGGAGATCATCATCGGATCGCTTTCTTCCAAATCTGCCAAAACCAAAGCCCATTGCGGGAAGGGTTCCAATGGCCCCACTTCTTGTTGTTTGGCAGCCGCATGGCGCGGTGCCGGTTTAGGCGCCGGTTTTGCTTCCGGCTCTGGCACCGGCGTCGGGTCGGCTACCACCGGAGGCAGTTCCGGCTGCAAAAATTCAGGTTCTTCTTCCGGAGGCGGCACATCGTCCGATGGCTGCACAACCTTTTGATCCACGGTAGGCGGCGGAGCAACCGATTTCGTGCTCTGCACCGGAGGTGCCGACGCGAAGGCCACAGGCGCTGCCGCAAAAGGCTGCGGAGCCGACGGCTGCGGCGTTGCCTGCACGGGTGTCGGTTGCGCCATGATGGTTTGCGGCTGTGTCAGTGAAAACACCGCTAGCTCCAATTCGATTCGCTGGTCTGTGCCACGGCTCATTTTTTCCAGTGCCTGTCCGAAAGCATTGATGGCTCGAATCGCTTCCCCCTGCGGGAAGTCCTTCCGCTGCGCATAGGCCGCTTCTTCTTCGGGTGAAGTACCGGTCAAAAGTTCCGTACCACCCGGCAAAGCACAAAGCATCAAGTTCCGATAATGGCCAGCCAATTCCATGCACAGCCGACGCATGTCTACACTCTGCTGCCGCAGCTCTGCAATTTTTCCCAATGCCATTACAGAATCCTTAGCTGCGATGGCATCGCTGATTTCAAAAAGATACCCACGGTCTGTTACGCCGGCCATTCGGCGCACCAGCGCCTCATCCACATGATTATCCACACCGGCACAGGTATCCAGAATTGAAAGGGCATCGCGCATTGCGCCGTCTGCCAGCCGTCCGATGAGCTGTGCCGCACCGTCTTCCAATTCAATCTTTTCCTGCCCTGCCACATAGGTCAGTCTACCCGCAATGTCCTGCGCTGTGATGCGCGCAAAATCATACCGCTGGCATCGACTCAGAATGGTAATTGGTACCTTCTGTACTTCCGTAGTCGCCAGAATAAAAATCACATGCTCCGGCGGTTCTTCCATCGTTTTAAGCAAGGCGTTAAACGCCTGTGTGGAGAGCATGTGCACCTCGTCAATGATGTATACCTTGTATTGGCATACGGACGGAAGGTACGCAACCTCATCCCGCAAATCTCGGATATCATCCACACCGTTATTGGAAGCGGCATCCATCTCGATGATGTCCATAATGGAACCACTGTCAATGCCTTTACAGATTTCGCATTCACAGCAGGGATCCGGGCTGGTGTGGTCCAAACAGTTGACAGCTTTGGCAAAAATTTTGGCACAGGTCGTCTTGCCAGTTCCTCGAGTGCCTGTAAACAGGTAAGCATGGCCGATGCGTCCCGCTGCAATTTGATTTTGCAGCGCCGTAACAATAGGCTGCTGCCCTACCACATCGGCAAACCGCTGAGGACGCCATTTTCGATACAATGCGCGGTACATTCGGCACACCTCCCTGCAAAGTTAGAAAAAGCGGGCAGAGCACGCGGCTGCGCTGCTTTGCGTACAGATGCAGGCTTGCCGCAGCACTGG
>NZ_CALADU010000262.1 GCF_937890665.1 uncultured Subdoligranulum sp. | reverse complement strand
CCGATTTTTTCGTCGGCCACATCCAACAGCTTGTCGGCGGCAGTTGGATTTTTCAGTACAAGGTCGATATAGTCGTAGGCGTTCGCCATATCGCGCTCGGCAGCTTGGGTGACATGAATGTTGTATTTCATCTGCGCTCCCTGCGGTGGCGCAAATCAGCCATAACATCGGCAAAGGGGCGCGTGTTCCCGGCTTCCACGTCGGCAAGGCCCTCTTGCAGCTTGCTGTACAGTTCAATGCGGCCCGCCATTTCCTCGTAGGTTTCCATGCTCATAACGGCAAGGTCGCCCTTACCGTTTTTGGTAATAAAGACCGGCTCGTTGTAGGCATGGCAGTAAGAGGAAATGTCATTGTAGTTGTTTCTCAAATCTGCGCTGGAACGAATGTTCGGCATAGATAGCACCTCTCTTTCATACAGAAATTATATCATAATTTGTGTATGAAAACAAGTAGGAGTTTTAGTTGAAGGTAACAGTCCAGTAGGTATACTGCCCCTCGGCGGTGGAGCAGAACCAACAGGCTACGCCCATGCTCGTAAAGCTGGCGTTGGTGATGTTGGCATAGTGGGCAGGACTGTTCTGCCAATAGCTGCATACGCTGCTGGCCGAGCCGATAGGACCGGCTGCGCAGATTTCGCTACGGGTGGTCATGCCGCTGTGGTCGAACGCACCGCCCGCGACAAAGCTCTCGCAGCGGGCATCTGCCGCCGCGCTCAGCCCGCCGTCCATTGCCAGCGGGGAAAGTCCCGCCGCCGCACGGATGGCGTTGATGTTCTCCTGCACAGCCCAGTATGCGCTGTCGCTGCTGTCGATGCTCCACCATTGCTCCGTACCGGCTGCAAGGTCGAACGGCACCGCACCATAACTCATACCAACCTGTGCCGGAGTGGCGGCTACGGTTTCCTCCACCGGGGCTTGCGTGGGTTCTGCGGTGGGGACTGCCGTAGGCTCTGCTGTCGGCACGGGCGCGGGGGCCTGTGTCGGTTCGGGTGTCGGCTCAGGGGTTGCTGTCTGCGCAGGTTCGGCGGTTGCAGCAGCTTCCACCGGCTGCGCAGTTTCTTCGGTGGCCGGTGAGATTTCCACCAGTGCAGCCGGTTCAGCCGCAAGAGTTTCATCCGCTGCCGATGCACACCCGGACAGCGCCAATGCTATGCCCAATGCAACAATAGATTTTTTCATAAAAACTACTCCTTTCATCCTTGGGGTGGTCGCGTATACGATTGGTCTTTCTGCCTTTAATCATAAAATTTATCGTTCCTCCTGTCCACGCTGTCGATTGTCGGTCTGACACTGTTGTTCCGGCTCGGTGTCGGTCACAATGTCTTTGTCGTTCATGTTCAGCAGTCCCTCCAGCACCGCAAGACGCTTACTCTTTTCAGTCAGTTCCGTTGCCTGTGGAAATGGCCGCTTGACTTCTTCCTCGGCGCTGGCAAGCTGCTGTTCCAACTGGATT
Organism: uncultured Subdoligranulum sp.; assembly: GCF_937890665.1. Next base: position 15,649 of record NZ_CALADU010000262.1, on the reverse strand, counting down.
TGCATATTGCGGGTCTTTTCAATGCTCGGTTCAATACCATTTGCCAAATTGGAAAGGCGTGTCAGATTGCCTAGCACATCAGCTCCCAGCTGAGTGCTATATGTACCAGAGCCAGCCAATCTTGCATGGTACTCGTTGCCAAAAGGCAGATGTTGGATTTGTAGTTCCATACCCTTGAAATACCCGATAGGTACGGGCTTTTCGCTATTCAGTGCCAAGCCCAGCAGACCTAACAGGGCTTTCCCCGCAGGTTCTTTTTCGTAGTAAACTTCGTTTTCCAACTGGATACAGAAAACATCTTTGCCGTCCGCATCCACTACGGAGTGTTCCTTTACGGTGGCGGCGTCTACCGTGGCATTTTCAATCTGTTCTTTGCATTTTCGGATTTCAGCCGGGAAGCCGATGGCAATTTTATTTTCCAGTTCATAACGCTGGCTGTCATGGGCAGCTTTCAGTGTTTTAAGACGGGTCAACTGCACGTCCAAGTCCATCTTTTCCTTGATAAGCGGATTGCCTGCCGCCAATGCCTTGACCTCGGCATAGGACAGTGCGGCCTCGTCCATATCATCGCAGCTGCGAGCCGGAGATTTTGAGGTCATAATCTGCCCGATGAATTTCTGCTTATTCTCGATAAGCTGCCAACTGTAGGCATCAAATGTACCTTCGGTGACATAACGGAAAACATAGACCTCCTTATTTTCATTGCCCTGTCGTAATATTCTGCCCTCACGCTGCTCAATATCAGATGGCCGCCACGGTACATCCAGATGGTGCAGCGCCACAAGACGCTGTTGCACATTGGTGCCCGCTCCCATTTTGGCCGTGCTGCCCATCAGCACACGCACTGCACCGCTGCGAACTTTTCCGAAAAGTTCCGTCTTGCGGGCATCGGTGTTCGCTTCATGGATGAAGGCAATTTCTGCTTCGGGGATTCCGCGTTCGATCAGCTTTGCTTTCATGTCATCGTAGACATTGAAAACGCCCGCCTTGGGCGTAGACAGATCGCAGAAAACAAGCTGCGCACTGCGTTGAGGCATGGTCTGCTCCCATATCTCAAAAATTTTGCCCACACAGATATTGACCTTGCTGTCAGGATCATCGGGCAAGTCGGGGTCGATCAAGCGCTGATCCAGCGCCAATTTGCGTCCGTCGTTGGTGATTTTCAGCATATTGTCCTCATAGGGCTTCACCATTTTATTGCGGATTTTGTCGGCCCGTTCGCCCAATTCAGCTACCATCTGTTTTTGTGTTTCAGAGGGCTTTAGCTGGATGTTGGTCGGCTTGCCGCCCACAAGGGCAGGGACAGGTAATTTCAGCATATCTGCTGTTTGAATGTCAGCGCATTCCTTGAACATTGCCATAAGTTCTGGCAGATTGAAAAAACGAGCAAAGCGTGTTTTTGTGCGGTAGCCGGTTCCCTCCGGCGCAAGTTCGATGGCTGTGACGGTTTCGCCAAAGGTGGCCGCCCAACTGTCAAAGTTTGCAAGGCCGTTGCGTTCCAAGGTGTACTGCTGCAAATAGCGCTGCATGGTATATAGCTCGGTCATGCTGTTGGAAATGGGGGTGCCCGTGGCAAACGTTACGCCCCGCGCCCCGGTGATTTCATCAAGGTACTGGCACTTCATAAACAGGTCACTGGCCTTTTGGCTCTCGGTGGTGCTGATACCCGCGATGTTGTGCATCTTTGTAACGGTCATGAGGTTCTTGAAATTGTGTGCTTCATCGACCATGAGGGAGTCTGCACCCAGTTCCTCAAAAGTCACCACATCATCCCGTTTCGGGGCGTCCAGCAAATTTGACAGCTTGGTTTTCAACTGCTTTTTCTTACTTTCCAACTGCTTGACGGTCAGACGGCTGTCGCTGTCGTCCATGCTCTCCAACTGCATCTCCAGTTCGTCAATTTGCTTGCGGATAAACTCGGCTTTTCTGGCATCGGAAAGTGGAATCTTTTCAAACTGGCTGTGACCGATTACCACAATGTCATAGTTGCCGGTGGCAATTTTGGCGCAAAACCGCTTGCGGTTCGTTTTTTCAAAATCACGCTGCGTTGTGACTAAAATGTTTGCGTTGGGATACAGTTTCAGTGCTTCACTGGCAAACTGGCCTGTCAGATGGTTTGGCACGGCAACAAGCGTTTTACTGCACAGGCCCAGCCGCTTTTTTTCCATTGCGGCGGCAACCATTTCGTAAGTTTTACCCGCGCCAACCACATGGGCCAGCAAGGTGTTGTGGCCGTACAGGATGTGGGCAATGGCATTGCGCTGGTGCGGCCGCAGCGAGATTTCCGGGTTCATGCCGAAAAACTGAATGTGACTTCCATCATATTCGCGCGGGCGAATACAATTAAATTTTTCATTGTACAGCGCTACTAAACTTTCACGGCGCTCACGGTCCTTGAAAATCCAGTCCTTAAAAGCATCTTCTATCATCCGTTGCTTGGCCTGTGCTTCTTCGGTGGCAGGACCATTGAGCTTATGCTGCTCCTTGCCGTTTTCGTCATAGATTGTATCGTAAATTTTGGTGGCCCGCAGGTTGAGTGCGTTCTCCAACAAATGATAGCCGTTGATACGTTTTGTGCCGTAGGTGTTCGTGACGCGGATATTATCGTTGCCTTGGCTCTTGTTGGAAATATACCAGTTATTCAGATATTCATTGTAACGGACAGCTATTTTCTGTTCGCGGTAGGTTGACTGAAAAAGTTCATCGGCAAACCGCTTGATGATTTCCGACCCGATCCATGTGACACCCAACCGAACCGTTATTTCGCCCGCCGTCAAGTCCTTGGGCTGCACCTGTTCCAACGCTTCTACATTGATGCGGAACGCTGGGTCTTGGTCGGCTGCAACATGAGCAATACGCAGCTTTTCGCGTACATTGCCGGATAAATACTCGTCCGCCATAAGGTAAACAGGGCTGCCGTCCTCCTGTTTGCGGAAAGGCTCTACAAAAATAACGCCCGCCAGTTCCTTGGCAAGCGTTGCTTCATCTTTCCCGGTAAGGTGCATCATGTAAGGCATATCAACCTTGGCACGTTCCCCGATGCTCAGTGCCAGTGCATCCGATGCCGTGTCGGCGTGGTCGGGTATCTGTGCAGAGCGAATAGTTCTCTTGGTGAACATATCCGACTTGCTGATAAAGTTTCCTTTTTCATCGACATTTTCCAGTGAACACAGCAAATAGTAGCTGCTGTCATCCCGGAAAGACAACTCCGCGCTGCGGCTGTTGATTAGGCCGTGCTTGCCGCGGAAGGCATCATACTGGCGGTTAAGCTGAGCTTGCAGACGGTGGATTTCCTCGTCCGACAAGTCCTGCAACTGCGCATCGATCAGAGCGCGGGTGGTATCGCGCAGTTCCACCAGTTTGCGGATACGCTCGGCAGAGGCTGCGTTGGGATTACATTCCCGCATGACTGCGCCTTCGCGGTAATAGATTTTATCGTCCTTTACCGTGTAGCTGAAATTACGCACAAAGGGATCGGCATCAATGTACTTGGTATCCTCGCCGCTTTCTTCCTGCACAGAGATTTCGGCTTTTGTCAGCGTGGCGGTCAAGTGCTGCATAGCAGTGTCGATTTGCGTTTCCAACAACGGCTTTCCGAAACGGTCCACCGCATCGGGGTCTATTGGCTGGCAGGTGGAAGTCGGGCCATGCGGACCGGAGACTATCTCCATTCTGCCGCAAATCATTTCAGGGTGCTCCACAAAGTAGCGGTTCATGGTGATGCCGTTGGCATCTTCTGCAAGGTGCAGCCAAGGCTCGTCCTGCTGGCGCAGCGTATCGCGCTTTTGCAGAAATATTACATCGGTCATGATCTTTGTGCCGCTGCCCTTGAACGCATTGTTGGGCAAGCGCACCGCACCGATGAGGTCGCAGCGCTCGGCGATGTACTTGCGGGCGCGGTCATCCTTTTTGTCCAATGTGCCGCTGGAGGTGATGAACGCCATGATGCCGCCGGTGCGCAGCTTGTCGATGCTCTTGGCAAAGAAATAGTCGTGAATGGGAAAATGCAGCCGGTTATACTGCGGGTCATTGACTTGAAAATTACCGAAAGGGACATTGCCAATAACGCAGTCAAAATAGTTGTCGGGGAGAAGCGCATTTTCATAGCCGGTCACTTGGATATTGGCCTTTTGATACAACTGCTTTGAGATGCGGCCTGTGATGCTGTCCAATTCTACGCCGTAGAATTTGGCATCACTGCTGCCAAAATGTCCGTGTGCGAGAAATGCGCCTGTGCCCATGCTGGGTTCTAGGATTTTGCCGCCCTTTACGCCGAAGCGCTCCAGTGCACGGTAGATGGGGTGGATAACGGTGGCGGGGGTATAAAACGCCGTCAGGGTGCTGCTGCGGGCAGCTTCATACTCAGATTCAGACAATGCTGCTTTCAGCTGGCTGTACTCGTTCGACCATGCACTTTTGTTCGGGTCGAACGCATCCGAAAGCCCGCCCCAGCCCGTGTACTGCGCTAAAATTTTCTGCTCATCCTCAAAAGCAGGGCTGCCGCCGTTCGCTACGCGCTGCTCAATTTCTTTCAGCTTTTGGATGGCGGCAATGTTGGCTGCAAACTTTTCGCGCGGTGCTGTCGGCAGGTTATCCAGATAAGGGGCTTCATAGGTAATGGGTTCGCGGTGGTAAGGTTCATCTTCTGCCGAAAGCCTTTCTGCGTCCGCCATAACCTGCTCCACAAAGAGGCTGGGTTCTTCGATGACTTCGCCCACGATGGGTTCAGCAGTTTCTTCCTGCTGCGCTTGGCGGCTTGGAACTTCCGGGGCGGATAGTGCTGCATTTTTGGGGTTGGCCGCAAGCAACCGCGCAAATTCTTCATGGCTGACGGCACGGCCTACCAGCGGGAAACTTTCATCCCGCAGATGAATGTTTTCTCTGCCGATTTCCTCCACGGTAAAGGGTCTGTCATCTTCCAGATAAACCGTGCTGCCGATAGTTACAGGTGATTTTTCGACTTTTCTTGTAGTCGGATGATGCTTTTCAAACTCTGCTTCGGCGGTATTGATAAAATCCGAGAAGGCGCTGTTTTCAATGCCCTGCGCAGCAAGCTCGTGGTTATCTTGGAAGTAGTCGATATGGACTATGTTACCGTCAACCTCATAGCGGATTTCGTTCCGCAGAAGATTGGCATACACTTGGATCTCGTGCTCATCGTCCTCGGTGGTAGAGTAAGCAAACTCCACGCGGGTCAAGTCGGAGAAATTCGGCTCGTTTAGCCCCTCATTCTCGCAGAAAACCGCGATGGCGTGTTTTGCATGGTCAAGGGCGGCATCGTTCGCTGCGCGGGCGGCTTGCTGTTCTGCTGCCCATGCCTGATAGGGGGCTTTTTCGGCATCGGTCAGATACTGGTCGTTGTAAACCAAAAGCCGCAGGCGTTGGGCAACCTCTTTCCACTTCAAAACGCGGCGATACTCGCCGTCCTCTGTACGTCGGGTGATTTCAAGATTTTTGCCCATGTGGTCAAGAAAGCCGTGCCCACCATCACGGAAGATCCATGTGCCGCCGCCGATGCCGTATTCTTTTTTCAGCCAGCGGGCTTGATCTTCCTCGATAGGAAGTACCTGTGCAGAGAGATATTGCTGAATGCGAAATTTGCTATCTTCAAACCCGCCGCCTTTGCACAGTGCATCGGTAATGTCCTGCTCCGTAATGTACTTGCCGGATGCGTCAATGATGGGCTTGTTCCACTTTTTGGCTTCTGCCGCAAGGTCGATATTTTTTGCTTGCTGCTCATGGCTCGGCAGCCCTGCCTTTTCAGAATCTTCGGGAGTAAGAGTAAGCTGCTCCATCTGCTGCTGCACGGGTGTAGCCTTGATGGGAACCATCAGACGCCCTTGCTTGATAAGGTCAGCAATCTTTGCGGCAACAGCATCCCATGTCAGATTGAGCTGTGCTGTTTTGGTAAGATAGTTGCCCTCCCAAAGTTCAAGGTACATATCATGCCGGATAAAACCAACGGTATGGTCATCCACGAACAAATATGTATAAATTTGCTTGTAACAGTGCTTGCAAAAGGCGCTGCGCTCGGCAAGGTCGGGATGCTCATTGAAATATTCCAGAATAGCCGCATTGTCGGCACGGCTGGAGGAGTCCTTCGCCAGCAAGCCTAGAATCAGTTCATCGCTCAGCGGCGGCAAATCAGAAATGGGCACAGAAAAAGCGGAGGGCGTGGTATCGCTCTCCGCTTGGGGTTCTTGTGTTACAGGCTGTAAATCTGCTGCATCGCCAGTTCCTCGGCTTGGGCCTGCAAGGCGTTCATCCACTGCGTCCAGCCCATCGGGTCGGTCTGCCGGTTCGGGGCGGTGCGCTGCTGCATCAGCGTCTGCATCGTCTGTTCGATTTGCCGATGTACTGCGTTGTCCATCACCACCAGATGCGGGTACAGCGTTCCCTCCAGCATCATCTCGTCGAACATCATCGGGGCGTTCTCCAGCAGGAATTTCCGCCGCAGGCTGCCGTACTTCCCGATTTCCGGCATCGGCGGCTCGTTCAACGTCAGCGCCGGGATTTGGTAGCCGTTCACCATCATGTACTCCATTGTTGACCTCCTTGGTGTTATTGGTTTCTTCCTGTTTGTCACCATAATAGCGGACTTTTTCGGCGCGTGCAACACTGTCGATTTCTCTCGTGATGCTACCGATCTGTTGCATGAGAGGCCGTGCCGCCTGTTGGCAAGCGCTGCCCAAACACAGAGTGATGCGGTTTGTATCAAACTGGTTCACGGACTCAAGGGCAGACAGGTCCAGCCGCGCAGTATCCACGCCGCACCGCAGCGCGGCCATATACAGACAGCTTTGGGTGATAAGCTGTAAAAATAGCTGCCGCTGTTCGTCCGGCTTGGCCCACTGTAAGCTGCTGCCGTCTATGGCTTTTCCCAGTGCGGTTGTGAACATGGCGCTGCGCTGGGCAACGCAGGATGTGGAGAGCATGAGGAGGGCGCTCTGGATGCTGTCCGCGTGATTATCCGCTACGATTTTATCCCAAACAGGCCGCCAGTTCTGGTCTGTAATGACCCACGGCAGCGCTTCGGGAATCTCTGCGCGGGGGATGGTATCGGAAATGTCAAACAGATACCGCAGCCGGGAAGAATTGGCGCGAGTGTCAAATACCGCGATACCGTGTGCGCCGCGCTTGACCCAGCGACCCGCATTATTATTCCAGTAAGCTATGTCGGCCACGGCTGTGGCGGTGGGGCTTTGCTCGTGAATCAAAAGCTGGTTCGGGAAACTATAATTATAAGCAATGGCCGCTGTCCGCAAAAATGCTTTCCAGCGGTCACTGCTCTCCGTGACGGCTTGCAGTTGCTTTTTGGCAAGCGCACGGATATTTTCATATTTTGCCATTTGCTACTCCTCATCGTTCATAAGGTTCCGGTTCTGCTTGTTTTAAATTCTCTAACTCCGGCAATAGATAATCAACCTGACGATAACCATATTCATCTACATAGAAAGCCTGTGCTTCTCTCCTGTTGTGGATCACAATAATATCGCTGATAGAAACAGAACGCATCTTTTGAGCATTGGGACGGTTGCTTTGGTTATGCGCTATATAAATATCTTCAGGCTCATCCCAGCGTTCCATCTGTCCACTATAAACGAGTTTATAATCCGCAGCCTTCATACGGGTTTTCGCATAAGCATAGTTTCTGAAAACGAAATTACGGTTATTGGTTTGGTAAATCTCATAAGGGTAAGTCTGTCTCTTTTCTTTACGAAAGCCGCCCGGCCAATAGATGTCCCGCGGCAATCCCAATGGCTTGTCCATCTTATCCGGGAACACAACCGGGGTAATCGGCATACCAACCTCAGCGGCTTTCAAGATTTCCTTTCTAAATTTGTCTACATCCGTAAAGGGAGTAACATATCCGATTATTTTTCCATCATCACTAAGATATTCGATATAACCAATGATATTATCTTCTTTCTCGCGCATTATCGTTCCAACCTTTCCCAAAAAGACAATTTACCTCCATAGCGCTCGTCCTGTGGGCGCACTTTGGCAGCGGGCAGTTCGTCGTTTGCCATATCCGCGACTTGCGGGAGAAAAAGTAGTCGGCTGTATCGGTCTGCCTGATCCTTGGATAGCCCTATGACCTTATCGCCATTTAGTCCGCAAACGAGAAAGCGTCCGCGCACAGTCACGCCCTCGTCATTGACCTGTCTGTTATATTTCAGTCGACTTTGGGCTTTGCTGCATATTAGCCCGATTCGCGGTGTGCCAAACGGTTTTAGGATTTGGCTCTCGCCCTCAATAACTTCGGAAGCAGCCGCCATCGCGCTGGGAAAACCCGCTTGATAAGGGCAGTAACCGGGTTCAACAACTAATAATCTTGTCATCGGTGTCCCCCCTCATCTGCTGCCGTGCTGGTGGGCGCGGGCATAGTTTTCCAGCAGTTTTACGATAACCTGCTGCATCTGGTTGCTTGTAAAGCCTTTCGGAAAGTATCGTTCAACTTTTGCAACGGGAATCATAAGCTGCGGGTCACGCGGCTTTACACTTGGCGGCTTGGCGGCCATAATATGCCGGATTTTTTCTGGTGTCAGTACGCTTTCCTTGCTGGCCTCTTTAAGTTTCTGCGCTTGAGACAGTGACGGGGTACAGCCCTCGGATTCCATATAAGAGAGGAAGTCCTCTTGTTCTTCTGGGGTAAGGTAGCTAAGTTCTACGGCGGGAGTGGTTTTTAGCTTGCCATCATCCACCATTTTCATAAGTTCGGGGGTGAGCTTGTTCAGACGGATAAAGCGCTGGACTTGCTTAACACTTTCACCCGCTTCGTCTGCGACTTTCTCTACAGAAAAAGGCTGTGTAAAATTCTGGCCAACTTGGCCAGAATTTATTTTTGACGGTCTACCGGCCTTTCTCTTTACAGCTTCCAGCTTCATCTGATATGCTTTCGCCTTTTCACTCGGTAGAATATGTTCTCGCTGGCAGTTGGAATCTACCATCAGAATAATAGCAGTATCATCGTCCATATCCCGCACTATGCAGGGCATAGTCTCCACGCCAGCCCGCTGGCTGGCATGACAGCGGCGGTGGCCCGCCACGATTTCATACCCACCATCTTGCCGGGGGCGGACAATGGCCGGGGTCATGACACCGTATGCCTTGACACTGTCCACCATTTTGTCCATTTCGTCATCGTCACGGACTTGAAAAGGGTGATTTCGAAAGGGGTGCAGTTCCGTCAGCGGCAAAATTTGGATTTTCTCTAATTTTGCGTCCTGCCGCTCCTGCTCACTCGAAAAGAGATTATCGAGCGATGGAAGTATGATGTTGCTTCCGTACTCTCTCATTCTCAACGACCTCCTTTGCCAAGGTTTTATAGGCGATGCTTGCGGGACCGCTGGCGTCGTAGCTCAGCACACTGTGGGCGCTGGAGGCGCTCTCTGCTGTGCGGGTGCTAATGGGAATCTCCGTGCGATAAATCTTCAGCGCGTGACCGTAGGAACTCCGCAAAGCGGCACAGACATCTTTGCTTAGATTGGTGCGCCGATCCACCATGGTCAGAACAATGCCGTCAATTTCAAGCTCCGGCTTGATGCGGCGCGTGATCTGATTGATGGATTTGAACAGCGACACCACGCCTTTCAGGGCAAAATGCTGTGCCTGCACGGGAATCAGTACCCGGTCGGCAGCCACAAGCGAAGCAACCGTAAGGATACCCAGTGAGGGCATACAGTCGATCAGGCAGTAATCATATTTGTCCTTGAACGGCTCCAGTGCCTGCGCCATAATGCGCTCATGCGCCATTACATTGACCAGCCGAACTTCCATATCTGACAGCCCAATGTCCGAGGGAATAAAATCCACTTGTTCTTCATGGCGCATCACTACCTCCGGTACCGGTTCGTCTGAAATAACGGATTTCATCAGGTCGCTGAGGGTGGCACTGTTGGCAGCGCCGGCGTAGCCAAGGTAACTGCTCAGGTCGCCCTGTGGGTCGGCGTCCACCAGCAGTACTTTATAGCCCATATCTGCCAGTGCCACGCCTAAATTTACGGCGGTCGTTGTTTTGCCCACGCCGCCTTTTTGGTTGGCAATCGCTATTGTTTTCATACGCGCTCTCCTCGCTGTTTTTCAATCTTTGACTTGTACCAGATAAGGCTTTCGTTGTAATCCTTGCCAACGGCAGGCAACCGCTTTTCTACATTGAATCCGCGCTCGGCAAGGCGCCGGGCAACCGTATCGGCAAAGCGCAACCCCGGCTCATCACGGTCAAAGCAGAGCACCACATTTTTCACCTGCGGATGCTGCTGCAAAAAGTAGTCGATGGGCAGATAGTTCAGCCCGCCCAGTGCCAGATAATGCACGCTGCGCCACTTTCCGATGTCCGTATACTGCCGCAAGGTCGCGCCGGACATAGCATCAATCGGGGCCTCGTACAGCTCCACGGTATCGCAGTCCGGGTTTTCCGCTTGTATCAGAAATCCGTACTTCTTTTGGCTGCCGGTGACATCACCGCGGTAGGTGCCTTGGCAGCCACGCTGAAAAGCAGAACGCGGAACGCCGCCTTCATCCTTGCCCACAAAAACGCAGTTGCGGTAGTTGCCGCGCGTGGTCTGATACAGAATCCCTTCGTTCAGGCAATATCGCAGCACCTTGGGGCTGATACCACGGTGCATCAGGTAGGCGGTCGCCGCCTGTGCATTTCCGTCGGGACGCGGCAGTGTAAAGTCGTGCGTTCGGCTGCTTTCCACTGTGGCAGCTCTGGCCTGCTGAAAAGGAACAAGCTCCATCTCGTTCAAAAGCATTACCGCCGAGCGAAAGCTCATCCCCTCGACCGTCAGCAGATAATCCAGCGCGCCTCTGCCGCCCTTGCTCTGGGAGCACCAGTGGAACAGGTTCTTGCTCGGCGTGATCCGCAAGCTGCTGTGCGATTTTGTGCAGTACTCGTCTCTGGATTTGCGCACAAGCTCTCCGGGACGGTAGGTGTTTAAGAAATCCACGAGCTGGACCTCGCGGGCGGCTTTGATGTTCTCTGCGGGCAATCTCATTGCTGACTTCCTCCGTTGGTGTAAATAAAAAGCGCCCTTACCGATGGTAAAGGCGTAGAGTAACGATATTCTTGTTTCAGCTGGCTATTTGTCACTTCAGCTGGCTGAGAGGGGGTTGTTAGGGGGAGGGAAGGGCTGGGGAAAATTCCCCAAAAAAGGTTACACTTCCCCCTTGAACAAACGTATAAATAACGATAATTCGATATATATTTCGCTCTGATTTGACTAAAGGCTACACAGGCAGCAATTAAAAATCCCCGCGCTTAAGTCACGAAGATTTTTACAATTAAATGTGGATTACGATAAGGCTCGTTCTTGTCGAAATTCGCGTGGCTGCGTGCTTTGGCCGAAGCAATGGAAAGACCTGACAGTTGAGGTCGTTCTATAAATCATAGCAAGCCCCTAATCGCTGTACTACAGTGATTAGGGGCTTTTTTTATGCAAAAATGCCCTTTGGGTACATTTTAAGCAAAAAGTACAAGATTTTTGGGTACATTTTTGGGGTCAAATCGGGGTACTTAAGAGCTATCAAATAACCGCACAGGAGTACGCAGCATGATGAAGAAAGTATCACCTGCTTACAGAGCAAGCAAAGAGGAAACTATTCCAATAAATAAATTGCATCCCTTTTCTAATCATCCGTTCCACGTCCGCCATGATCTGGAATTCAGTGAATTGGTAGACAGTATTTCGGAGAGCGGCATCATTACGCCCATCACCGTCAGACCGAAGGTTGGTGTCGGCTATGAAGTGATAAGCGGACATCGCCGGTGGGAGGCTTGCAAGGAACTCGGCATTGAAAGCATTCCCGCCAGAGTTGAATACATAGACGATGATGAAGCAACGATTCTGATGGTCAACAGCAATATTCAGCGCGAGCACGTGTTGCCAAGTGAGAAAGCATTTGCTTATAAAATGCGCATGGAAGCACTAAAAAGAACGGCAGGACGTCCAAGCAAAAATTCGTGTCAAGTTGGCACGAATTTCCGAGCAGACAAAACAGTGGCAGAAAGCACCTCGGAAAGCGCAAGAACCGTACAACGCTATATCCGCCTGACTAACCTGATTCCATCCATTCTGCAAATGGTTGATGACGGTCGTATCGCATTCAATCCAGCAGTCGAAATCTCTTACATGACGGAAGAACACCAGACGTGGCTCAAAGAAGAAATGGATATGTGTGATGCCACACCATCCCTCGTTCAGTCACGAACACTAAAGGACATGAGCCGAAATGGAACGCTGACGGAAAATTACCTGCATACTCTACTGACAGAAGAAAAGCCGAACCAGCGCCAAAAGTTCTTCCTGAATCAGTCTGATGTGCAGCGGTACTTCCCATCCAGCTATACACCGCAGCAGATGCAGAATGTCATCATTTCGCTGTTGCGGAATTGGGAACACAAGCGCTCCAGCCGCCAGCGACCACAACGCGAAGAAGAACTAGAAAGATAAATAAAAATACAATATGTAATAGCTTACGAAGCGTAGTTTTGTAGGCTTTCTTAACTGCACCCATTTTTGGCAGGAGAAGTGAGATGCAATACGAATATTTTTACGGCACACAAGCCGAGCAGTTCTCTTTTTACCGCATACCCAAAGCTCTATTTACAGAGCCAAACTTCCGGGAACTGTCCACCGATGCCAAGGTGCTGTATGGAATTTTACTGGATCGAATGAGTTTGTCGCTGAAAAATCAATGGCTGGATGCCCAGAACAAGGTTTACATCATCTTTACCGTGGAGGAAATCATGGATGCACTGAACTGTGCCAACCAGAAAGCCACGCGCCTGATGGTAGAACTTGAAAAGCAGGCTGGGCTTATCGAACGCAAGCGGCAGGGGCTTGGCAGACCGAATTTAATTTATGTAAAAAACTTCGCAGCAACGATAAATGACAAGAGCTGTGAAAAAGGTGATTCTTGATATGTGATTTTCACACTTCTGGATTCTTGAAAATCACACGGAACTAATACTGATAGTAATTAGACTGATTATAGTGATACTGAGAATATAAATTACACTTAGGAAAACAGAATATGGAGTGGTAGAGTATGCCCGGTGTAACAGAGCAGGAAATCGCCCAAGCAAAGCAGATGAATCTGTACCAGTATATGCAGCTGTGTGAGCCGGACAACTTCAGACCAGAAGGACCCGGACAGTTCCGTCACAAAGGGCACAGCTCGTTGACCTTCGCAGAGGATGGTTCGTGGACTTACTTCAAAACGAAAGCCACCGGTCGCACAGCGCTGAACTATCTCATAGCGGTTGAAGGCGTTTCGTTTGTGGAAGCGGTGCGGGAAATCAACCGCATACAGAGCGGTGTTAGTCCTTCTTTCCAACCTGTAAAAGCATCCCCACCCCCTGCCGAGAAGAAACCGACAAAGAAATTTAGCCTACCTAGACCCGACAAGAACAACTACGCTGCCACCGCCTATCTTCGCAAGCGCTGCATCCACCCCAACGTGCTGACGGTTTGTAAGCAAAAGAAAATCCTGTATCAGACGAGCTTCAAGGATCATCCGAACTGCGTATTTGTCGGGCGCGATGGAAATGGAGAAGCCAAGGGCGGCAGCTTGCGCGGTTGTTCCCAAATCCAGTTTCGCCGTGATATTCCCGGCAGCAAAAAAATATATCCGTTCTACATCGAAGCTGCTGCCGATGCCGACACGGTGGAAGTGTACGAAGCGCCCATAGATGCCATATCAGGCGCATCACTCAAAATCATGCAGCACACCGGAAACTGGCGAGGTGTTCACTATCTGGCACTGGGTGGTACGGATTACGCTGCACTGGATGCGTTAATAGTGACTGCTATTTCTACCGTTGCAGCACGTATTCTGGTTATCAAGCAACGCAACATCGAGCCTGCACAGCACACATTATCAGTGATGACGTGCTCTGTGAGCTCGTACTACATTCTATCCAACGAATGGCAAAACACATTATTGCTGACGAAAAAGCATTTGCAATGGAGCTTCGTAAGAGTTGGCAGGAGCAAGTCAATAGTAAACCTCAAGAGCAAAAAGAAGAGCTTACGAGAGCGAAACGGAGACTTGAAGAACTAGATCGGCTGATTGGCGGATTGTATGAGAACTATATGACAGGAACGCTACCGGAAAAGCAGTATCGGTCACTTATGAAACGGTATTCTGACGAACAGGCGGAGTTGGATAAGCGTACTGTTGAGCTTTCAGAACTATTGCAAGCTAAAACTGCTTCGGCAAACGATATTGAACATTTTATCAAAATAATCAAGAAGTACAAAGAGCCGACATCATTAACCGCAGATATGGCTCGTGAGCTGATTGATAAAATTGTCATTCATGAAACTGTTGGTCGAAAGAAAGATAGGCAGCAACAGGTAGATATATACTATAACTTCATTGGACAATTCGATTTTGCTCCTACAGAAGAAGAAATAAGGGAAGCAAAGTTTAAGGCTGAACAGGAGCTTGCAGAGAAAGAGCGTTTGAGGAAAGAACGTGCCAAGAAAAGTAATGAGGCATTCCAAAAGCGGGCAATGGCTGCGCGATGGGCTGCAAATGATGGGCACAAATTCCCTAAAAGAGTATGTGAATACTGCGGCAAAGAATTTTATCCCAACGGGTCAAGGCAAAAATATTGTGGAGCGGATTGCTTAGAAGCCCACGGAAAGGCGGAGGCGGAGAAGCGGCGAAGCCAGAAAAAGGAACGCAGATACCCTCAAAGGAACTGTAAGATTTGCGGAAAAGCTTTCTGGCCGTCTCATAGTCAAGAAATCCTGTGTTCTAAAGAGTGCAAAATGATTAACTGTAATCGAAACCATTTAGAATATTACCATCGTAAGCAGTCTGAAAAGAAAGCAAAAAGTAAAGAATAAATGTGGAGGTCATTGCAATGAAGCAGTTTACAGGTTGGAAAGCAGAAAAAAATGATAGGTAATGTACAGGCCATAGCGGGAACAGTATGTGGCGACAACGGCGCCTACAGTATATTCGCAGAAACAGGAAACGGCTTTATGAGGAGCTGCAAACTTCTGATCGACTAAATGAACATCTTGATGAAGTCGATAGGCAGGCGGATTTATTCTTTTCCCAACTGGTAAAGCAGCTTGTCGAGCAGCAAGGTATAACGGAGGATCTGAAAGCCGAAAATCAGCTGCTTTGGGTGCAGCAGATGAACAATGTGCAGAATGTAGCTGCCGAGATTGTACTGAATGAGTTGATCTACTGCTGAAAGAATGGTTGGGGTGTCAATGTTTTCTCGTTTAAGAAACAACATCGTTGTACTGTGGATTGTGCGCCTACTTGCGTTGCCAATGATTGCGCTGCTGTATGCGGCAGGATTTGTACTTAATCTTCTGTATGGTATCTGTGGCAGCATTGGTATGATTCTTGCCGGGCTGGGCGGCTTTGCGGCTTTCCTCGCGCTGCTGGATGGCAGCTATGCACAGGCGGCAGCTTCGGCGCTTGTGGCGTTGCTGTTATGCCCATTTGCAGCACCGATGCTGCTATCACTGGCAGGAAGTGCCTTGATTGTCGCTGCATCAGCGTTATTTGCTTGGCTATTCTGAAAACAGAATATGACGATAAACCGCTGTCGGCTGCACAGCGGTTTTTCTTTTTCGGCAAGTATTCAAGAAGTCATTAAGTCGTGAGTATAATCGAA
>NZ_CALADU010000261.1 GCF_937890665.1 uncultured Subdoligranulum sp. | reverse complement strand
AGACAGGATTTCTTCGAGTGTTCCACACATCGTAAAAACGATGAAAAATGCAAATCCCACTATATCCGAGCAGTCGTTTTGGAAGATATGGTGTGGATGCACATGGAAACAGTCATCAGCTATATCCTCCGCTATGAAGCTCACTTCCGTGCAGTTGTTCAGGAAAGTATGAGCATGGAGAGCAAGGAAAAGATTCAGGCATGGAAAAAACAGCTTACACAGGCTGAAAAGAGAATTTCAGAGTTGGACAGGCTGTTCGTGAAGATTTATGAGGATAATACAAAAGGAAAGCTGTCTGATGAACGTTTCTCTATGATGAGTGCAAATTATGAGGAGGAACAGAAAAAACTCAGAATGGACGCTGTAGAGCTTCAGAAGAGCATTGAAGATCAAGAGCACCAGAGTGAACGGCTGGAAAAGTTTATCCGAAAAGCAACACACTATCAGGATTTAGATTCGCTGACACCGGATGCTCTGCGAGATATGGTCAGTGCTATTTATGTAAGCGCACCGGATAAATCTTCGGGTAAACGTCAGCAGAAAATCGAAATCTATTATGATGGTGCAGGTTTTATTCCGCTGAGTTTATTGACGCAAAGAGAAACGGCGTAACCGAAGTCACGCCGTTTTCTCCCCGAAAATCGGGATTTTTTAATTTTACTGTTTTATGAGCACCGTTGTAAGGGGCGCCTTTTGAGGCGGGCACCGCAACCCGGCCATGCAGGAGACGCGGCGCAGCCGCTGAATCCGAACCTCCCTTTTGACGGTTCTCACCGCACGGCGATGCACTCGATCTCCACGAGACCGCCCTTGGGCAGCGCGGCGATCTGTACGCAGCTGCGGGCGGGGTAGATGTCGCCGAACAGTTCGGCATAGACCTCATTGACGGTACCAAAGTCCGCCAGATCCTGCACAAAGACGGTGGTTTTGACCACATGGGAGAGATCCAACCCGGCTTCCGCCAGCACCGCCTGCAGGTTTTGCAGGGATTGGCGGGTCTGGGCAGCCACGCCGTCGGCCAGCGTGTTGGTGGCGGGGTCCAGACCCAGTTGGCCGCTGCAATAGACGACGGTGCCGGTATCCACAGCCTGCACGTAGGGGCCAAGGGCGGCGGGGGCCTTGTCGGTGACGATACGTTTCATTACAAACCACTCCTTTTGGGGAATTTCTGTCTGTATTGTACCGCATCCCGTGGCAAAAGAAAAGCCCCGTCAGGCCTTGACTTCGTTCACAAGGGGTTCGCCCCGGTCAAAGGCCCGGGCGTTTTCCATCGTGGTGATGGCAATGCTTTGCAGCGCTGTGCGGGTGAAGAAGGCCTGATGGCTGGTGATGACCACATTGGGGAAGCTCAGCAGCACCGGCACCACCTCGTTGTGGAGCACATCGTCCGAGAAATCCTCAAACACCTGCCCATCTTCATCCTCGTAGACGTCCAGACCCACCCCGGCAAATTTGCGGTGGCGCAGCGCGTCGATGAGGGCATCGGTGTCGATCAGGCCGCCCCGGCTGGTGTTGACAAGAATGGCGTTATCCCGCATCAGGGCGATGGTGGCGCTGTTGATCAGGTGATGGGTGTCGGCGTTCAGGGGGCAATGCAGGCTAACCAAATCGGCCGCCCGCAGCAGTTCGCCCAGCTCCACATAGCGGACGATGCCCTCCAGTTCGGGGTTCTGGTACTGGTCATAGGCCAGCACGGTCATGCCGTAGCCGTGGCAGATGCGGGCCATGGCCGCGCCGATGCGTCCCGTGCCGATGATGCCCGCGCAGGAACCGTACAGCGTGTGGCCCAGCAGACCGTCCAGCGCAAAGTTGTTGTTGCGTACCTTGATATAGGCCTTGCAGATGCGTCGGTTGGCCGCTTGGGCCAGCGCCATGGCGTGTTCGGCCACGGCCTCGGGGCTGTACCCCAGCACCCGCAGCACCGTGATGCCCAGCCGGGCGGCGGCTTCCAGATCCACGTTATTGAACCCGGCGCAGCGCAGCAGCAACAGCCGGATGCCCACCTTGGCCAGCGCTTCCAGCACGGGGGCGGAGCAATCGCTGTTCACAAAAGCACAGACGGCGTCGCCGCCCTCGGCCAGCGGAGCGGTGTCCACGTCCAGATTGGCGGCCAAAAATTTCATGGTGCAGCCATATTCCGGGTCGGCTGCCAACAGTTCAAAGTACAGGCGGTCATAGTCCCGCGTACCGTAAAAAATGATCTTCATAACAGGGCGGTGCCTCCTTTTGGGGTAGTATGTGCGTTCAGCCTCCCCACTATACCCCATCGAGGCCGTCCTGTACGTTGTTTTGACAACATTTGGCAGGCAGAAACCAAAAAAGAGCCGGAGCCCTTACGGGGCTCCGGCTCAGAATGCCTTGGAAAATGTGCTGCGGAACAATCAGCCGTTCTGCTTGCGCTTACGGATCACAAACAGTGCTGCAAAGCCAGCAGCGGCAGCCGCTGCCAAACCGCCCAGCAGACCCACCGGCATAGCGTCGCCGGTCTGGGGGATTGCCGCCGTGGTAGCCTGCGGCTGCGCAACAGCGGTGCTGGTCACATTGACCGTGGTGGTATTGTTGTTGGTGTTGTTGTTATTGTTGGTGGTACCGCCGTCACCGCCGCCATGGCTGCCGCCACCGCCGGAAGTCGTAGTGGTATCCCATACCAGCACGTAGGGCGAGAAGCTGCTGGTGGTGAAGTAGACGCCGTACTGGTCGGTCTTGACATTCATCAAGGTTGCGGTGGCATCGTTCACTTCGGTGGTCATACCTGCCACATCTTTGTCGCGGTCCAGACCGTCAAAGTGCGCCACATAGAAGGTGGTGCTGGCGTCGGTTCCTTCGGGGAAGGGCCAGTAGATAGTGACCTGCTTGTTCCCGGTGGTTACCCAGACGTTGCCGTTGGTGGCATCCACCAAGTCAAGGTATTTTGCCTCGGTCTTGAGCTTGCTGGTGTCTACGTCGGAATCCTCCTGCTTGACAGCTTCGATGGCCTTCTTGTTCAGCGTATCGGCATAATGGGTATCCGTGGTCTCGGCGATATCGTCAAAGAGCAGCGAGACATGCTGGCCATCGACCTGTACGTCGCTGTTGTTGACCATGAAGTGGTCCGCATTGCCGCGGATCATGTAAGCCGACTTAGTCAACTGGGACTGGTTGTTGCCATCCTCCGCCTTGGAGGCCTCCGCCACAGTATTATAGGACTGCGTGACCGTTGCGTCCTCGTTGGTGTAACGAACCGTCAACGTCGCGGGGTCTTCCGCACCTTGTACGCTGGCCGTCTCGGTTTTACCGTTGTCGTAGGTGATGGTGGCATACAGCGTAGAAGCATCGACACGATCGCCATAGATCATCATGGTGTAAGTTTCGGCCAACGTGCCATGATCCTGAATGTCAAAGTCATCGGTGCCGACATAGTTGCCTTCTTTGTCGCGGAAAGAAACGTTCAGTTTCGCACCATCAGAGTCGTCCGTGGGTACGATCTTGTAGATGTAGTACCCGGTCTCAGCGTTGGTGGCACTGGTGCCTTCTCCATAGGGAGTCAGATCCCAGATCAGGGTCTGGCCGCTAGTGGTTTTCGCGGTCAGGGTAATGTAGTCGGAAAGATCCAGCACTGTATCGGACTCCACGCCCAGATTATTACGCAGCCGATTATTCAGCTCCGTGGACAACTGCAGCGAGAAGCCGATTTCCGGCAGAGAGCCGTCATTTTCCAGCTCCTTGCCTTCTCCATTCACAATATTCACATTGCTGCCGGTTTCCTCTGTCTTTTCACCGCCGCGGTAGATGGTCAGATTTTCGGGGGTGACAATGATATCGGCCTTCACTGCATCTTTGCAGGTAACAGTAATAATGACCGGGACCGGAGTCTTGCTGTCAACTTCCCACGTTTTGGACTCGGCCACATAGCGCAGCGTAATAACCGGGTCGTTCTGCGTTACGGGATCCAACGTATGCTTGATGCCCGTATCGTCATTGAAAGCTGCCAGATAAACGCTCTTCAAAACGGTAACATCCACGGTGTAACCGCCAGTGGCATTCCCTTTTACATCACTGACTTCATAGCAGTCTTCCAATACGTCGTAGATTTTTTCCGTTTCGTCGTGAGTGGCTTCACTATTGGTGCACTGAACCGTGACGGCGTCTTTCAGCAATGCCTCCACCGTCGGGTCGTCCGGCTTCTGCGGCGGAGTCTCCGGCTCACCGATCTTCTTCCACTGTGCATACAGGGTCAGGTCGCCGCAACTTGTTTTATTTCCATACAAATCGTTCGGCATATAAATGTCGCCGCTGCCGTCTTTATTGGTTGTCCAGTAAAGTAGTTCGTAGCCTTCAGGCTGGAACATATCGTCCAAAATACGCACACCGCGGGCAATGACGCCATCATTGTAATAATACTGGCTGTACGTTTCGTCCGTCAGTTCCGCTTCTTCCGGATAATTCGAATTATACAGGATTTCTTTATCGTTATTCTCTTTACCCTGTGTCATGCACAGGTAGATGGACATATTGGGGTAATCATTTTCGTGGAAATCCAGTCCCAACGTCTTAGTCAGAGACAGCAGGCCATAGAAGGCGGTTCCATCTCCCTCCAGTTGCCAGGTGCCATCCTCCAAAATACTGTACATGGAGTTATGCGGTGCTGCCGCGTCAAAGCAATTCCAGTACTGAAAATAGTAGCCTTCCGCAATATTCGGGCTAATGGTAATTTGGGTATTCCGCGGCAATGCTACAAAGTCCCAATCTTCATACAAGAAAGAATAGGTTTTCCCCTTGCTTTCAAAGGAAATCACCATGTTTTCGCAAGCCTTGGGGTGGTTGAACTTCGACACATCCACCGTATCGACACGACGGTTAAAGTCTACCTTGGTTGCATCGCTGTAATCAAAGAAATATAGCTTGACGACGTTATTTCCCTGAACAATGCTCGACGGCACAACATTAAATGTCAGTCGCGTGTACGGCGCCGCATAGCTAAAGCTCTGTCCATCGATGTCGGAACTATACTTAATATTTTGCAGCCCAACTGTGTCAAAATAGTACCCATCGTTTACATCCAGAATAAAGTTCCGGCCCGTATTGGCAATGGGCAAATCTTCGGCTCGATAAACAAGCTCATAGTTCAAATACGCTTCTACGGTCGTGCGCTGGTAGGCATTTCCATCCTCTTTCCAGAGAATGGTACCAAGGTCGATGTCCTTGTCCGCGTTTTGCAGATTCAGCACATGGCTAGCCGCTTTCATATGCACATAGATGGTACCAGTGCCGTATTTGATTCCTTCCAGCGTATCCGCCCAACCAAAGGTTACGCTCTGACCATCCTTGAAGTCTTCGTTCCAATCAAGAATGTATACGCCGTCGCCGCCGCTTACATCAGTGATTTCATACACGGCTTTACTCTCGTCGGTCAGTGCAACCGTCATTGTTGCAGTCGAAGCATATACATCGCCGAGATGCAGTGTATCGATAACTTCATTCTCTTCATCGACCGCAATAACCGTAAGATCAGTCGAAGAGATTGTCCCTCTAAAAAACTCAACCGAAAAAACACCGTCTTCACTAGTGCCCGTTTCAAAACCACCTTTCGGTGCCGCAGCGGGCTGTGCGGCATCATTCGCACTGTATGCTTCGCTATCTTCTGCGGTAATTTCGGTCTCATTTTCACCATCGACCACATCCGTGCCGTCGGTATCCTCAGAGCCATCTACCTTTTCGGACTCTTCGGTGTCGTTGGTGGGTTCGGTGGTATCGCCATCAATGGTATCGCCATCGGTGGTATCGCCATCGGTGGTGACGGTATCCACTTCCGAGTCATCGGTCTGGGTGGCACCGGTGCTGTCCCCGAGATCAGTTCCGTCCGTCTGCGACACAGCCGTAGTAGGCTTTGTTGCCTCGTCGACGTCGGGGTTTCCTTCCGCGAATACAGCGGTGGGCATCATGCTGGCACACAGAGCATCGCTGTAATGCGGCGGAAACCATTTTTGCCTGTTCGCATTTACAAAGTTCCTCCTTTTGCCTTGGTGTTTGCGGGTATATCGGTTCGTCCGGAGGCCGGACGTTCCTACCAAAAATGGGTGTGGGGCATCAGGCCCCGGCGCGCCAACCGGCGGTCTCCTGTTCAGCCTGCAGCATCATGTCGTAGACCTGTTGGAGCTGCTGTTCCAGATTGGCGTACAAGTTATCTTGTGTCGTGCGGCAGAGATTGCGCAGGCAGCGGGGATTGCCCTTTTCTTCGGGGACCCCTGCTTCGCGGCAGAGCTCCTGCATTTTACGGCACAGGTTAGAGCGATTGATGGGACGACCGCTGCGGGTCACAAAAATGGGCCCCACCGCCAGACCTTTTTCTTCGATATAATCCAGCAGTTCGCGGCGCAGCGTTTCGGGCAGGCGGAACGCAAAGCGGCTGTTGTGGCAGTCCAACGAGGCATTGCCGTCGCGCACCACCTGTACGGTGACCTGATCCAGACATTGCAGCGGCAGCCCTGTCACGGCAAAGACCTTGACCAGCAGATAAAGCTGGTGCAGGCCGCGGCTTCGGGCGGCGCGCAGCATCCGCAGATACTCTGCCCGGGTCAGTTCCGGTGCCGGAGCGGAAGCCGCCCGGTGATGATGCATCAATAGGTCATACCGACCGCACCAGCGGAAATAGTTGTTTGCCGCCGAAATGCGGATATTGACGCTATGTTGGCGGTAGCCCTTTTGCTGCAGATCCTGCTGCCATTGGCGCAGCGTTTTTTCTGTGGGCGGGCCTTGATTTTCCAGATATGCCTGCAATTCATACAAAATGCGGCGATAGCTGGCGCGGGTATCGTTGTTCCAATCGGCACTGTCAGGACCTTGGATGTACTCCTCAATGGGATAACCCGGCAAGATTTCCCGCTTTTCTTCCACGGGCCTCCCCTCCTTTTCCGGTGCTTCTAACAAAAGTACGGTTCTGTTGCAAAGGGCTTCTTTGCCGGCAGCCGCAAAGGCGCAGACTACCCCCTTTACTTAAAAAACCACGTACTTATGGTAGCACAAGGGGTGCTGAAAAGCAAGCACTCTACTGCTATTTTGTCGGTTTCAGCAAAAAATGACGCACGAAATCTGTCGGACAGACTTTTGTCTGCCCAACGTATTTCGTGCGCCTTTGCTGGAATGACCAAGCAGGTCTGCCAGTTTCGAGAGATTTTTTTCGATTCCATAGAAGGTTCTGGCAAACAGGTGCCGCAGGTTGTGGGGAAAGACTTTCTTTTCCGACACACCCGCCCGTTTGCACAGGGCCTTCATTTCTTTCCAGATGGTGACCCGGTCCAGCGGGCGGCCATTGCGGGTCAGGAACACCGGCCCGGAATGAATATGCTGCCGGGTACACCACCGTTCCAGCCGCTTACAAAGCTGGCTGGGCAGCAGGATCTCGCGGCATTTGCCCTTGCAGCGGATGGCGGCCCGACGGCGGCGAACGGCCTCCGCCGTGATATAGGCCAGTTCCGACACCCGGATGCCGGTGGCGCAAAGGGTTTGCAGCACCAGCAGGGTGCGCTTGGCGCCGCTTTGGCGGGCGGCTTCCAGCAGACGGAAATATTCCTTGCGGGTCAGCTCCCGGTTGGCATCGCAAAAGACCCGGTGCTGGCACTTGAGGGGTTTGGCTTTGCCCTGCGGGTTGCCGCAAAATTCCTGATAGCCGTTTACCGCCGCCAACATGGCGTTGACGCTGGCTACCGAGTAACCCCGGGCCACCAAACTGTCCCGCCAATCGGCCACCGCCTGTTTGGGGGGCACCGATGGGGCGCCGGTCTCCCGGAAAAACCGTTCCACGTCCCGGCTGTATTTTTCCATGGTGCCGGCACTGTATTCCCGGGCCTGCATCCATGCACGATAGGCTTCCAGTGTCATACATCATCACTCCCTTTTCCGCTTCTTCCCTCTAGTGTACCCTCTTTCCGGCAAAAAATGAACACCGTGTCAGAAGTTTCCGACCCAAAAGAATCGCCCGCGCCAAACAGCGCGGGCGATTTTGTCGTATTTGTCAGGGAGCGGGGCGCTGGGTCACCGTGATGCAGACCACCTCGGTGCGTCCTTGGGTACGCAGCCGGTAGCCCCACGTACCGGTGCCGCCGCTGACGATGGCCGTGCAGGAGGGCGTCACCCCTTTGCGGCCATAGTTGCGCTCGTTGCGGGCGGCCATGCCCACCGCCCCCGCAGGCCAGACCTGCCCGCCATGGGTATGGCCGCTCAAAATCAGGTCGGCCCCCGCCGCCGCGGCATTCTGGAAATCCCGGGGTTCGTGGTCCAGCCAGACCGTATAGCAGTCATCCGGGCCGCCGGGCAGAAGTTCCGCCGCCGAAAACCGCCGTCCCCCGGTGTAGAGGTAGTCCTTGCGGCCCACAATGCGAATGCCGCCGGTGACTACGGCGGTGTCCTCCAAGAGGCGCACCCCCGCCTTGGCCATGGCCTGTTCCAGCGCAGCCCGGTCAAAGCTGGGTTCCTGCCAATGGTGGAACAGGTCGTGGTTGCCCAGCACATAGTATTTGCCCAAGGGGGCCTGCAGCGCGGCGAAAAAGTCACAGAAAGCCGCAAACTCTTCCGGCTGGGTAAACTCATCGAAGATGTCCCCCGTGAGAACCAGCAGGTCGGGGCGGCAGGCCTCCACGGCGCGGCGCAGTTCGGGGATGCGCCCCCGGTGCATGGCAGCTTGGGGGTTGGGGTGCAGGTCGCTGAGCTGCACAATGCGCAGCTCTCCGCCGGGCAGGGGTTTGGCGGTGGTCAAGGCATACCGGGTGGTGGCCAGCCGCACCGCCCGCCGTCGGCCCCACCACCACACAATGGCGGTAAGCAGCCACGGGGTCATGCCCTCCAGCCAAAGCATCCGCCAAAGGGTCTGTACCGGCCCGCCCGCCAGCCGGGCGGCCAGCCCCAGTGCGTTGCCCACGCAGTAGAGGGCGGTCAGGTAGCCCACCAGCACGATGCCCAGCCCCAGCGGGTCACGGCTGACCCACGCCAGCACTGCCACCAGCACCAGCGGCAGGCCATAGTAGAGCAGCGGCCAAGGACTGAGCCATGCCAGCGGCGGCAGTTGCAAAAAGTTCCAATAGAGCAGTCCGGCCAGCGCCACCTGCCCCACCCGGGGCAGAAAGAACTGAAAAAACGGATGATACATGCAAGCCCCCTCCCGCGGGGCCAAATTCTAAACACCGTCTGCGTCGGCGGACATGCGCCGACGACGCAGACACATACAGGGAAATGGGGTGGCAAATTGTGTGCAAGGAGAGAATCGACGAGTGCGCGATTTGGCACCCCATTTTGTCGAGGGGGAGTCCAAGCGTGGGGAATAGGCCCGGCAGACACCGCCGTGCGGGACTGTTCCCCCTTTTGCAAGCGTAGCGCCAAAAAATCCCGCGCCGGGCAGGCGCGGGATATAAAAAGCAGCTTTTACTGTTCCTTTTCTTTGATGGCCTTGTCGATGGCCTTGGCCGCTTCCTTACCAGCGCCCATGGCCAGAATGACGGTGGCCGCACCGGTGACGGCGTCGCCGCCGGCGTAGACGAAGGGACGGCTGGTCAGGCCGTCGGGGCCGTTGGTGATGATGCAGCCGGGGCGGTCCGCATCCAGACCCGGGGTGGTGGAGCGGATCAGCGGGTTGGGGCTGGTGCCCAGCGCCATGATCATGGTATCCACGTCCAGCGTGAACTCGCTGCCCTCCTTGACGATGGGACGGCGGCGGCCGGATTCATCGGGCTCGCCCAGTTCCATCTCCACGCAGGTCATGCCCTTGACCCAGCCGTTCTCGTCGCCCAGCACTTCCACGGGGTTGGTCAGCGTCTTGAAGATGATGCCTTCCTCCTCGGCGTGCT
>NZ_CALADU010000260.1 GCF_937890665.1 uncultured Subdoligranulum sp. | reverse complement strand
TCGGTGCTGTTCCATGTATTTTCCTGCCTGCTGGGCTTCATCATGATCTACCCGCTGCTGTGGCTGCTGGCCAGCTCCTTCAAGTCCAACGACACCATGTTCCACAACACCTACTCCCTGATCCCGGAGACCTGGGACGTGGTGCAGAACTACCTCAGCGGTCTGGCAGGCGTGGCCGGATACAGCTTTATGCACTTCTTCAAGAACTCGGTGATCGTCACCCTGGTGTCGGTGGTGACCAGCATCTTCAGCTCGCTGCTGGCGGCCTACGCCCTGGCCCGCGTCAAGTTCCGGGGCTCCGGCTTCTGGTTCGGCTGCGTCATCATGACGATGATGATCCCCAGCCAGGTCATGGTGGTGCCCCAGTACATCATTCTGCGGGCGCTGCATCTCAACGACACCCTGGCCGCCATGGTGCTGCCCTGGTGCTTCGGCTACGCTTTCTTCATCTTCCTCATCGTGCAGTACATGCGCGGCGTGCCCAAGGAGCTGGATGAAGCCGCCCAGATCGACGGCTGCAGCAAGATCGGCATCCTGTTCCGCATCCTGGTGCCGGTGGTGCAGCCCGCCATCGTCTCGGCCTCCATCTTCGCCTTCTACTGGATCTGGCAGGACTTCTTCCAGCCGCTGATCTTTGTGGGCAGCCCCAAGAACTTCACGATCCCGCTGGCGCTGAACATGTACACCGACCCCAACAGCTTCAACAACTACGGCGGCCTCTTCGCCATGTCCGTGGTGTCGCTGATCCCGGTCATCGTCGTGTTCATCATCTTCCAGAAATACCTGGTGGAGGGCATCGCCACCGACGGCATCAAGGGCTGATACCCCCGCAAAGCCGTTTGCGCAACGCCCGACGTTTTCCAAACACGGCAGGAACGCAGGGAGACCGGGCAAAGGCCTGGTCCCCCGCGTGTTCCTGCCGGTTTCTGTTTCAAACACCGGAAGGATGGCACTATGCAAAATACGGCCGATCTGGTCCTGTTTATGGGCCAATCCAACATGGCAGGGCGCGGTATCACCGATGCGCTGCACCCTCAGCCCGCCCCGGCACCTGTGCCGGGGGCCGGGTATGAATATCGTGCCATATCCGCCCCCGGCCGGCTGTTCCCCCTGGAAGAACCCTTCGGCGCCACGGAGGACCGCCCCGGCGGCATCGATGATGGGCAGAGAAAGACCGGCTCCCTTGCCACCGCCTTTGCCAACACCTGGTTTGCCCGGACCGGCGTTCCGGTGGTGGGCGTATCGGCGTCCAAGGGCGGCAGCCGCATCGAAGAATGGCTGCCTGGCAGCCGCTATCTGACAGATGCCAAGGAACGCCTGGAGTCGGCCCGGAGCTTCCTTGCCCGAAGCGGATGGCAGATCCGCCGCTGTCTGGTGCTCTGG
The DNA here is from genome assembly GCF_937890665.1 of uncultured Subdoligranulum sp. The sequence goes on along the minus strand of NZ_CALADU010000260.1, from coordinate 9,232 downwards.
TGCCAGGGCGAATCGGACGGGGACGCGGCCACACCGCCCGCCTTATACAAGCAGCGTTTCACACAAATGTTCCACGCGCTGCAGGAGCAGGGCGTGGAGGATTGCCTCCTGATCCGCATCGGCTGCTACAACGGGGAGGCCCCCGCTGTCTGCTATGGACCGATCCGCCAGGCGCAGGAGGAACTGTGCCGGGAACTGTCCCATGTCCACCTTGTCTCCACCACTTTCGCCGGTATGAAGGCCAGGGGCCTGATGCAGGATGCGTTCCACTATTATCAGCAAGCTTACAACGAAGTAGGGGCGGAAGCCGCCCAAAACGCCGTCCACGCCCTCGGGCTTTTGGCGGCACGACCCAAATAAGGAGGTCCTTTATGGAACTGAACCGCAATACCCGGATCATCGCAGAACATCCCTCCGGCCCGGTGCGCCACGGCATGGACATCCTGCGCCGGGACCTGGACACCGTCTGCCTGCCCACTGCCCGGCCCGGGGGGCAGATCCGGCTGGTACCGGCGGATCTGCCGCCGGAAAGCTGGCAGCTGACCGCCGCCGGGGATACCCTGACGGTGACCGCCGGGAATGACCGGGGCTTTCTCTACGGCCTTTTGGCCATTAGCCGGGAACTGCTGGGGGTGGAGGACTTCTGGTTCTGGAATGACCAGCACTTCACCCCGCAGGAGAGCATCCCGGTGGCCGGGGGCTACGCCCGGCAGAGCCGTCCGGCGGCGGTGCGCTGGCGGGGGTGGTTCCTCAACGATGAGGTGCTGCTGAGCGCCTGGCGGCCCGGCGGAAGCAGCGAGCTGCCCTGGGAGATGGCCCTGGAGGCCCTGCTGCGCTGCGGCGGCAACATGGTGATCCCCGGCACCGGCCAGAACGCCGCCCGCCACCGGGCCCTGGCCCAGCGCATGGGACTGGCCGTGACCCACCACCACGCCGAGCCCCTGGGGGCGCAGTTGTTCTGCGAGGCCTACCCCGATCTGGACCCCCGCTATGACGAACACCCTGCCGAGTTCGAGGCGCTGTGGATCGCCGCCCTGGAAGAACAGGGCCCCGACGTGGTCTGGAACCTGGGGTTCCGCGGCCAGGGGGACCGGCCTTTCTGGGTGGATGACCCACGCTACGACACCCCCGCCGCCCGGGGCGCCCTGATGAGCCGCCTTATCCGCCGCCAGTATGAGCTGGTGCAGCAGCGCTACCCCGGCGCGGCCTGCGCAACCAACCTGTACGGCGAGGTGATGGAGCTCTACCGGGACGGCTATCTGCAGCTGCCCCCGGCGGTCATCAAGATCTGGGCGGACAACGGCTACGGCGCCATGGTCAGCCGCCGCCAGGGCAACCACGACCCCCGGGTGCCCGCCCTGCCCGGGCCCGGGGAGCCGGGGCCCCACGGCATCTACTATCACGCCTCCTTCTACGACCTGCAGGCGGCCAACCACATCACCATGCTGCCCACCCCGCCGGAATTCGTGGAGCGGGAACTGGGCCGGGTTCTGGACCGGGGCGTGAAGGAATACTGGATCATCAATGCTTCCAACGTAAAGCCCCACCTGTTCACCCTGGCTTACATCGCCCGGATCTGGCAGGACGGCCCCACCCCCGCCGGGGCTTTCCTGCAAAGCTATGTCCGGCGCTATTACGGCCCCGACGCCTCCCGGGCGGAGCAGGCGTTCCGCCAATATTACACGGCGGCCCTCCATTTTGGTCCCCACGAGGACAACGTGGCCGGGGAACAGTTCGCCAACTATCCGGCCCGGGTGCTCATCAGCCGGTACATGCACGGCGGCGAGGGCTCGGAGCATGAGCTGGACTGGGCAGCCCCACTGCCCACCCTGGCGCAGCAGGCGGCCTGGTACCGGGACCTCTGCCGGGAGGGTGCCCGCCGCTATCCGGCCCCCGACCCTGATGCCCCCGCCCTGCTGCAGGATAGCGTGCTGCTGCAGATGGATGTCTATCGCCGGTGCTACGCCGGCGGCGCCCTGGCTGCCGAGGCCATCCTTGACGGGCTGGCGGGGCAGTACCTGACCGCCTTCTACAAGGCCGGGCAGGCCCGGGAGGAATACCTGGCCGCCGACGCCGCCCTGCGCAGCCGGGAGCACGGCAAGTGGCAGGTTTTTTACGCCAACGAGTGCCTGACCGATGTGAAGCACACGGCCTGGCTGCTGCGGGACCTGATGGGCTGCCTGCGCAACCAGGGGGATGGCCCCTACTTCTACACCTGGCAGCGCCAGGTGCTCTACACCCCCGCCCAGGCGCGGGTGGTGCTCATCACCAATATGGAGAACCACCTGGACGACCTGGCCCTCTACGAGGCCATGAAACAGAAAAAGCTGCAGCAGCCGTAACCTGCCGCCGAAAGGAGAGCCTGCCATGGACGATACGCCCATCCGCGTTTGCGCCACCGCCGATACCCTGACCCTCTACTGGGACAAACCCGCCGGGGCACCGGCGGACTGCCGTTACGAGGTCTGCGCCGGGGGGCGCATTCCGGTGACGGTGGCCCACACCCACTGCACCCTGACGGGACTTGCCCCCGCCACCGAATATACCCTGGAAGTCTGGCTGGAGGGCCGGTCCCTGGGGACCTGCCGGGCCTCCACCGAACCGCGGCTGCCCCGGCTGGATGCGCGGGACATCACCGTGCGGGACTGCCGCGCCCCGCGCGTTCTGATCCACGCCGTGCCCTACAACAACGATGGCATGCCGGCCCCGCAGCCGCCGAAATTTTCTGACTTTACCTTCACCGGCGTGACGTTGACAGGCCGCGCGCTGGTGCAGGGGGCCTGGCAGGAGGTCTGCCCGGTCGAGGTCGAAGGATTTGAGGAACCGGGCGGCGAGGTATGCAGGGTGCATTTTTACGGCTGTACGTTTGCTGAAAATGGCTGCGAACTGCGGCTGCGGCGCTGCTGCGAAGTGAGCTTCGCGACTGCGCCTGACAGGGAGGAAGACTAATGAATCAGAAAATTTCACCGCTGGATCCGCGCGTCGTCATCCATGGCCGCACGGTGCGTCAGATCCCGCTGCCGCTGTTCTGGACAGCCTCCGGCGTCGAGCTGGAGACCAACGCCAGGATGCTGGCCTTTGTACTGGATGCCAGCTTTACTACCCGCGAGCCGTGGGTGCGTGTGGAGGTGGACGGCGCGACTGTACTGCGCCAGCCGCTCGGCCGCGGACAAAATACCCTGACCGTGTGGCGAGACATGACTTCGGGCAGCTGGCGGCGCGTGCGGCTGTATAAAGAGACCCAGCCCATGCAGCGTGACCCATCTTCGTTGCTGACGTTGGCAACGATCATCTGCGAAGGGGAACTGCGCGCCATACCGCCCCGCCCTTACAAGATCGAAGTGATCGGCGACAGCATTTCCAGCGGCGAGGGATTGGCAGGGGCTGTCAGCACCAAGGATGGTGTCTCCATGGTGTTTTCTACCGAAAACCATTATGCACTGCAAACGGCGCGGGCACTCGCTGCCGACCTGCGCATCCTATCGCAAAGCGGTTGGGGATTGTTAGCAGGCTGGGATAATGACCGGGCCAAAACGCTACCACCATATTACGAAATGGTCTGCGGCCTGGTGCCCGGCCTGCAGGCCGCCGCACTGGGGGCGGCACAGCCGAACGACTTTGCCGCCTGGCAACCTGATATCGTCCTGGTGCACTTGGGGTATAATGACGGTTTTGCACTGGATGAGCCTCCCTTTCAGGATGGTTTTTGTCTGCGGCGAGGCCCTGACGGACTTCCTGACACGGAAACGGCGGAACGTTTTGTGCAGTGCGGCGTTGCTTTTTTAAAGAAACTGCGCCGTTGCAACCCGGGCGCGCGTCTGGTCTGGGCATACGGCATGTTTGGCCAGGTGATGCAACCCTACATTATGGAAGCCATCCGCCGGTATACCGGTGAAAGCGGGGATACGGTACAGTATGTGCCCCTTCCTCCTACGCCATCGGAACAAATCGGAGCGAACAACCATCCTTCCGCCGCGGCCCATACCGTCGTGGCAAAAATCCTGTCGGACGCCCTGCGCCCGCTTTTGCCACAATGATCCCCATCCGTACAGGAAAGAAGCATGCGAAAGTGATGGGAAAACGAGGTTCGCTGAATTTGTAGCCGGGTAAAGGGAGAACCTTGGAACGTAAAATACGTCTCGAATTGTGCAGCTTGTACAATTCGAGACGTATTCTTTTGGAAGGGCCAAGTCGAAAAGTTTGATATTTTCCGAAATTCTTTTTATATACCTGGAAAAGTTGGCGCTTTAGAAGCCGCGCACCGCAATGTCCTGGTCTACAACGGCCAGATGACACTGACCTTTGTCAACTACACAGACGGTCTTTCCCTCGATGACATCGAGATCACACTGGACGCCAGCGACAACAATCCCGTCAGCAACTGGAACTTTGAAGACGGTCTGGATGGCTGGCAGACTAAAGGCACGGTCACGCTGACCAATGCCGCCGATACCGGCAGCCAGGCTGTACAGCTGGCCGACCAGAGCGAAGTGCACCAGACCATCGCCGTGCAGCCGGACACCGACTACATTGCCACTGTGCGCATGAAGGTGGATACGGAGGACACCTTCTCTTCCACCGAACAGTATAGCCTGGACGGCAGCACCCTGATGGGCTGCCTGCGCAACCAGGGGGACGGCCCCTACTTCTACACCTGGCAGCGCCAGGTGCTCTACACCCCCGCCCAGGCGCGGGTGGTGCTCATCACCAATATGGAGAACCACCTAGACGACCTGGCCCTCTACGAGGCCATGAAAGCCAAAGCCGGTCCGTCATAAAACCACAACAGCGAACCGCCCGGGCAGCCGTAAGGCTGCCCGGGCGGTTTTCTGTCAGGTATCAAGTTTGGCGGTACTCGGTTGGGGTCACCCCGTAGCGGCGCTTGAACTGGGTGCAGAACACGCTGTCGGAGGTGTAGCCCACCTGCTCGCTGATGGTCTCCAGCGGCAGGTCGGTGGTCTTGAGCAGGTGGCGGGCCCGTTCCATGCGGGCGGTGATGATGTACTGCCGCGGTGTCATGCCCACCTGGCTGCGGAACAGCCGGATAAAGTGATACTCGCTGAAATGGGCCTGCTCCGCCAGCTGCCGCACCGAGAGTTCCCAATGCAGGTTTTCGTTGATGGTGCGCAGCACCCTGTCCAGCCCGCCGCTGCCCGGGGGCGTTTCCGGCGGGTCCAGCAGCAGCCCCAGCGCCCCGGCGATCTCCCGGGCCATCTGCCCCTCACCGGGAATGGGGCCGTTGTCGAACTGCTGGAACAATCCTGCCAGACTGCGGTGCAGTTCCTCAAAGTTTTCGGGGGCCAGCACGGGACCGCCGGGCCGGGTGATCCAATCGTAGTAGCCCCGGGCGCCGGGCCCGTCAAAGTGCAGCCACAGCGCCTGCCACCCGGTGGCGGAGGCGTAGCGGTGGGGACGGTAGCAGTCCAGCAATACAGCGTTGCCGCGCACCGCCCGAAAGGGTCTGCCGTCGCTCTCTCCCTCCAGCTCGCCGTCCAGGATCACCTCCAGCAGAAAGCTGTCGTAGGAACGGCGGGCCAGCTGGTAGCCGGGCAGGTAGGTGAAGAGCCCGATGCACTGCAGGCAGAGCAGGCTGGACCGGGCCAGGGCCCCGGCGGCGTAGTTGTAATAGCGGGAACCGGGTGTGACCAGCGGTTCACAGGAAAACATGGGCACCCCTCCCCGGGTGATGGTTTACCCCAGCAGAGCCCTGTGCAGCAGGGCGCCCTGGTGGGCGGCGTCGATGGAAAGCACAGCCTCGTAGCAGCGGGCGGCAGTGGCGGCATCGCCCAGACCATAGCTGCCCAGACCGATGAGGTATTCGCAGTGGGCGCGGTTGCGCTGGGTCAGGTCCTCGTCGAAGAGCTGCAGATCGGGCAGCGATACCGCGAAGTAATCGATGTGCGCCTCATCGTAGTAGTGTTTCTTGCCGTAGGAGATCAGCTTGTGGAACCGGCTGGACGCCCGCTCCTCGTCCCCCAGGGCCCGGGCGGCCAATCCCTCGTAGAGGATCAGGTCGGCGGGCTGGTCGTTGTAGTAGAGGGCGCTGGCGGGTTCCTCATCCCCGGCGGCGGCCCGGCGCAGGTGGGCGGCGGCCTCCGCCTCCTGGCCCAGGGCGCGCTCGGCCAGGCCCAGGTAGTAGTAGATGTTGTTGTCCTTGGCGCCCTCCAGCTTGCCCTCGCCCAGGTTGTGGGGGAACACCAGGGCCTTCTGCAGCAGTTCCTTGGCCAGGGCGGGCTGCCCGGCGGCCAGAGCCTGCCGGGCCAGCTGGGTCAGGGCCACCGCGTACTGGGTGGTCACCTTGCCCTCGCCGCCCTCCCAGGGATGGAAGGTGTGGGCCATGATGCGGTCGTAGGCATCCTGATAGCGGCCCAGGTCATTGAGCAGTGTCACATACTCCACATACAGGTCGTCCCGGCGCAGGGCGGTATCCAGGTGCGCCTCCAGGAAGGCCAACCGCTGGGCGGGGGTATGGCCCAGCTTGCGGGTCAGCTGATCCAGTTCCAGCAGCACCCGGGCGTCCCCTTCGTCCAGGGCGTAGGCTTTTTCCAGGCTGGCAAGGGCCTTGGCGCCGTCGCCCCGTTTGTTGTAGTAAGCCAGGGCCAGGTTGCGCCACACCGTGGGGAAACGCCCGTCCGATCCGGCGCTGCGCTCCCACAAGGCGATGGCATCGTCGTACTGGCGGCGGTCATACCACAGGCAGCCCAGGTAGTAGGGGGCCTTGGCGTCGGCGGGGTTGTGTTCCATGGCGAACTGCAGGGCCGCGATGTCCTCCAGCCGGTTGGGGAAGCAGTAGAGGCTGGAGGCCCCGGCCGCTTCGGCCAGCGCCGCCTGGCTGCGGGCCGCGTCGAACCGGGCGGCATACAGCGCTTTGTGATAGTATACCACAGGCGTGGGCGCAGGGCAACGGTCCAGCAGATCGGCGGCCTTCTGCCAGAAGCCTGCCTCGGCCAGGTCGATGGCACATTCCACAAAGGTGGAGGGGCGGCCGCCCATCAGCCGCAGGGCGGTGTCGGTGTCACCCAGCGCCAGGCGGGAGGTGTAGTCAAAACCGTCCAGCCGCAGGTTTTCCTGCAGCCAGGTCCTGGCCTCGGCGTCCCGGCCCAGGGCCTGGAGCAGCAGGCCACGCAGGGCCCGTGCCTTCAGGCTGTGCCCGTTTTTCACCAGGCTGCGCTCCACATGCTCCAGCGCCAGGGCGTATTCCCCGCGCCGGGCGTCGATGCAGGCCAGATAGTAAAAGCTCATCTCCTGCTGGGCGGCGGTCCAGGTAGCCTTGTAGAAGGCGTCGTAGGCTTCCGCCTCCCGGCCCTGGTAAAACAGGGCCAGTCCCAGGCCATAGTAGGACTCGCTGTCATAGGGGTTGGGGTTGCGCTCTGTCAGCCGGGCGATGGCGGCGCGGAAATAGGGCTCGCTACCGGCAAAGCGACCCCGGCGCAGCAGCAGCATGCCGTAGGCCGTGTTGGCGCGGCTGTCGCCGGGGTCCCGGCGCAGGGCTTCCTGATAGTAGGGGGCCGGCAGGTAGGTGGCGTGGCGGTACTGCTCGATGTGTTGGCCGGTGAACACCAGTTCCTCCACCGTCTGGATCTCCTCTGGCTGCTTGGCCGGGGGCATGGGGTCGGGGATCTTCTCGATGGTCTTGGGGCGCGGCGTATAGCGGAGCAGCTCCCGTCCGCCGGCGGTGAACACCGCCAGGGTCAGGACGGTTTCCTTGCCGGTGAAGGGCACCTCGGCGGTAAAGACCTGGGTGGGGGAGAGGTCGGCGCTGCGGTCCAACAGGGGCGCACCGTCCGCCGTCAGCAGCACCCGGGCGGCGGGGAAGGGCTGGGTGGTATAAACGGTGACCCTGGCCCGGCCGTCCTGCACCTCCAGGTCGAGAACAGCCTCCTTGCTGGCGTTCTTGACCTGAGCCGCCGCCTTGTAGGGCATGAAGTACTGGGTGAACACCTTTTCCTCATAGGGGGCCAGCCAGGTGAAGTCGGGCTGATTGTCGCAGTACATGCCGGTCATCAGCTCCACATAGGGGCCGTCCGCGTCGGTCAGATTGCGGTCCCATGCCTGGCCGAAATCCCCACAGCCCCAGGTCCACTGCTTTTTGCCGGGGCTGACATGGTGGTCGGCCACATGCAGGATGCCCGCGCCCACGCCGTAGTCGTAGCCGCCCACAAAGTCATAGTCCGAGTGGGCGCACATATAGCTGGTGGGGACCGGGATGTTCTTGTAGCGGGAAATGTCCACCCCGGCGCCGTAGTCATGCTTGTAGTAGATGCCGGTGGCGATGGGGAAGTCGCTGACCGCCCGCTTGCCGTGGTCAAACACCGCGTTCACATCGGGCGGAAAGATGGACTGGGTGTTGTCGTTGACCGGCACTGCCGGGTTGGCCCACCACAAAAAGGTCTGGGGCAGCGGCGTGCGGTTGTACAGCTGGCCCTTGACCTCGATGTAGGCCTTGTCGGGGTAGAGGGTGAAGGACACCTTGCCCTTGGTGCCGTACATCTGGTCCACCTCGCTGCACTCCACCGTCTTGGAGCCGTCGGCATTCTCCAGTATCTGCCAGTCGGTGGGGGCAAAGGTTGTGGGGCGATGGTGCTGGGGCCAGTTGAACTCGATGCCGCCGCTGATCCAGGGGCCCAGCAGGCCCACCAGCGCCGGTTTGATCACATGATTGTAGTAGACAAAGTCGTAGCCATTGGTCTTGTCGGTGGCGCGCTGGATGCGGCCGCCCAATTCGGGCAGAATCATGACCTTGAGGTAGTCGTTCTCCAAAAAGACAGCGGTGTACTCTTTGTCCTGCTTTTCGTCCAGGATCTTGTCAATGACCGGGTAGGGGTAGACCTTGCCGGAGGAACCCTGGTAGACACGCTTTTCCAGGAACATTGGGTTCTTGTCGGGCTGGCCCACGCCGTAAGTGGGGATGGTGACGGTCTTGGACCAGACCTGGGCTTCATGGGGTCGATGCTGCATGATAAAACCTCCCTGGTTTTTGCTTTTTCTGCATCATACACCCGGGAAAATCCGGCCGCACTAGCCAAAACTGCGGCAGAAGTTCGCCAAAACTGCGGTGTCCAGCCCGACCGGCGGAATGCCCGGATTTGTGCACGGCACAAGCCGGTTTTTTACCTTTCCGGCGACGGTGGCCTCTGCTACAATTGGGAAAAAACATCCCGTACGGCGGGGCTGCGGACCTGCCGCCGAAAGGAGAGCCTGCCATGGACGATACGCCCATCCGCGTTTGCGC
>NZ_CALADU010000259.1 GCF_937890665.1 uncultured Subdoligranulum sp. | reverse complement strand
TTATAAAAATCCCCGCCACTATACTATGATGCTGGCCCATCACGACCTGCGGGTAGTGCATGTGTCCACACACGTCTCTTTGCGAGAGGCCTGCGACCGGGTCAAGAAAGATCGAGTACTGGAGGTTATCCGCATTGCGGATAAGGCTTGTCGGGATATGGGAATCGCAGAACCGCGGATCGGTGTGGCGGGGCTCAACCCGCACTGCGGTGAAGGGGGCTTGTTCGGACGGGAAGAAATCGAAGAAATCAGTCCGGCCGTGGAGCAGGCGTGCCAGGAAGGAATGAAGGCCGACGGCCCCGTTCCCCCGGATACCATCTTTTCTAAGGCGCTGGGAGGATGGTATGACATTGTGGTGGCTATGTATCACGATCAGGGACACATCCCGTTGAAAGTGGTGGGCTTTACCTATGACCGAACTTCCCATGCGTGGAGCGCGGTCGAGGGAGTCAACATTACGTTGGGCCTGCCTATCATCAGGACCAGCGTGGATCACGGGACTGCTTTTGATCAGGCGGGCACTGGGCGGGCCAATGAACTCAGTCTCAAAAATGCCATCGAGTATGCAATCCGTTTCGCTGCGTCTGGAGACGGCGAATCACGGTAACCAATAGAAATCATAAGGAGGAACCCATAATGAAACTTGTAAAACGGATCGCCAGTGCGACCCTGGCGGCGGGCATGGCGGCGACGCTGCTGGCTGGCTGTGGACAGGGCGGAACGGAAGGAACCCCGGAAAGTTCGGAGGCAGCCAACACCTATACCATGTTTATGCGCTCTACCTACGTGGACTGGCTCAAAGAACTGAAATGGTATGACGAGGCAGAAGCGCGCACTGGTATTCATGTGGAATATGTGTCGGGGCCGGAAGTTGACACGGATGTTTATTCTGAAGTGGATCAGCGGATTATCAGCGGAGACCTGACCGACGCTGTTATGACCAAGCTGTCTCAGACGGATGTCTACGGCCCGCAGGGCGTTTTTGTGGATCTGGCACCTTATATCGAGAAATATGCGCCGCATTTGCAGGAATATATCGACAACAATCCTGAATATAAGGCTATGGTCACCAATGAAAACGGTGAGATCTACGGTTTGTGCAAGGAAACTCCGATCTTTGCAGACTTTATCGGCTACCGGGCAGATCACTTCGCGGCCGCTGGTATTGATCCGGCCTCTATTGTAACAGTGGATGATTTTACCAAGGCGATGGAAACGCTCAAGGCGTACTACGGCAAAGACAATCCTAATTACTACCCCCTCAGTGGCCGTGAAAGTGCGGTGCGCTTTGCCGCATGGTTCGGTGCGAACAGCAATGTGACGGCCGAAGAAGCCAACGGCATTTATATCAACGGCCATAACAAGGATGGCTCGGTGGATATCAAAGCCGACGGTGCTTACGATATGGTCGCAACTATGAAGGACTGGTATGATAAAGGATTGATCCAGCCTGAATGGGTGGCGGGAACCTACAGTGAGGCGGACTGGGAGGCTGCTATGCTGAACGGAAACGCCAGTATTTTCTATGACTATTACAACCGCGCCGAGTGGTTTATGGAAAACGGTGGACCCGATAATGATCCTAACTACCAGATGGCGGTGCTGGATTTCCTCAAGGATGAAAACGGCAACACTATGAAAGTGCCCACCAGTACCCCGTACAACGACGAATGCGTGACTGCTATTAACGCAGAATGCAGCGAAGAAAAAATCAAGACGATCCTGACCTTTATTGATTACTTCTATAGTGAGGAAGGTATGACGCTGGCCAACTATGGTGTGGAAGGCGAGAGTTTTGAAGTGGCAGACGACGGGAGCAAGCAGTTCATCGTTGACTACCAGACTGAAGAGGCTAAACCGGCGGGTGAAAAACGCTGGAGCTTCCTTAGCGACCGTCTGACGGTCTGCAAGCCGGTGGATAACGAGGCATTTTACAAGTGGAATGCGCCCCTTATTGCGGAAGCCTGCGACCGCTTGCTGGTGGACGAAAACCTCAATGTTTCCAAGGCTCTCAAATTTACGCCCGATCAGTCCAAAGAACTGACCAACCTGATCGCTACGGTTTATGACGCACAGATGTCCGGCATTTGCCAGTTCATCAATGGCAGCCGCGAATTCAACGAGAGTGAATGGAAGGCGTTCCAGGACGAGATGGACGCTATGGGACTGGCTCGTATCGAAGAAATCGAATTGGAGGCCTATCAGGCTATGTACGGTGCCTGATCCTATTGTAAACAAGCAAATCCCTTTCTGCAAACAGCCTCTGCCGGTATGCTGCGGCATAGCGGCAGAGGAGCAGGGGGAAAAGCTGAAAGGAGTTCCCCATGCCGAAACGCATAAAGAATAGCGCAGCGGTCGCCGTACCCAAAGCGCCGCTGTGGACGCGCATCAAAAAAGATGTGGCGCGCAATTATTTGCTGTATCTGTTGATGGTGCCGGGCTTTTTGATCCTGGTGTTGTTCAAAATCGGACCGGTAGGGGCAATGGTCATTGCGTTTGAAGATTTCAGCGCGGCCAAGGGTGTATTTGGTAGCCCCTGGGTAGGACTGGAGCAGTTTGCCCGTATCCTGCAGGATGAATATATCTGGACCATAACAAAAAATACCATTATCCTGGCATTTCTGTCCGTCGTGGTAGTATTTCCTGTCCCTATTATCTTTGCACTGTTCCTCAATGAAGTTCGTATGAGGTGGGTCCGCAACACAGTGCAGTCACTGAGCTTTTTGCCCTACTTTATCTCAGCGGCCGTTATGGTCAGTATCATGTACACGCTGCTTTCGCCCAGTTCCGGTCTCGTGAACACCATTATTACCCGCTTGGGCGGCGAGAGCATCAACTTCATGGCGCGACCAGAATGGTTCCGACCATTGTATGTCATTCTGGAAATATGGCAGACGTTCGGATACTCAGCCATTATCTACATAGCCTCCATGATGAACATTGACCCTTGTCTGTACGAAGCGGCTGATCTGGATGGTGCTTCCCGCTGGGTCAAGATGTGGCGTATCACCCTGCCCAGTATTTCGACCTCGGTGATCACGATGCTCATTATCAGTGTGGGCAACATTTTCACCGTCAATCTGGATCGTATTCTGCTGATGTACAATTCTGGTACGTATTCTACCGCGGATGTTATCCAGACCTATGTGTACCGCATTGCCTTCCAGTCGACCGGCTTCCCGGATTACAGCTACGGCACGGCGGTGAATATCCTTAAGTCGGTTATTGCTTTTATTCTGGTCATGATCGTTAATAAAATCGCTGATAAATTCAGTGATTCCCGGTTGTTCTAAGGAAAGGGGGACCCGCAGTTATGAGTAGATCTCATGCCCGCCTCAAGCGGAAAAAACTCTTTGACTACGTCAACAGCGCCGTCCTTCTTTTGGTCGCTGCAGTATGCGTCTATCCGTTCTTGTATGTCTTTTTTGTGGCGACTACCGACGGCACTTACCTGGCCCGTGGCGAAATGACATTCCTGCCCATGGGCTTTAACCTCAAAGCATTTGCCTATATTCTGACTACGCCGCGGTTCAACGTCTTTGCAGGTATGCGCAACTCCTTCCTGTATACGGCACTGGGCACACTGGTATCAGTCGCCAGCACTTACATTACGGCTTATGTGCTAAGCCGTCCCCGCTTTAAGCATCGGTACTGGTTGATGAGTCTGTTCGTCATTACCTGGGTGTTTGATGCCGGTATTATTCCGCAGTACATTATCTACAACCAATTTGGTTTTGTGGACAATCCTCTGGTCATGATTATTCCCGGCGCCATCAATACGCAGTTTCTGATTATCACCAAGACTTTCCTGGATGGTATTCCAAAAGAGCTGGAGGAGGCCGCTGTGGTGGATGGCGCAAATGATTTGGGCATCCTGCGCCGTGTTTATTTGCCGTTGTCCTCCACAATCATTGCTACGATTTCCACTTTCTATGCGGTTTCTATCTGGAATCAGTATCTGCTGCCTCAAATCTATTTGAAGAGCGATAACTTGAAAACAATTCAGCAGGTCATCAAGGATGTGGTCATCACCAACAGTGAATCTGGCACTACCTTCAAAAACGTGGTAATCGATGGTATTACCCTCAACCAACAGAATTTGAAAGCGGCGGCTATCTTTATCGCCATGCTGCCAATCGTATGCGTGTACCCCTTTGTGCAGAAATACTTCAAAAGAGGTGTGCTGCTGGGGTCTGTAAAGGGCTGAGAGAAAGGAGAATCTTGCATGGACCGAACGATCGTTGATCTCCCTGCACTGGGCGATGATGGCCGCCTGTACCGGGATACGACCCTTGGCGTGGTGGAATCTCTGATTCCCAACCCGTGGAAAAGTTGCCACGCACCCGGTCTGCTGGAATTGCCCAATGGCGACTTGCTGTGCTGCTGGTTTGCCGGTTCCTGGGAAGGCAGTGCCGATGTAAGTATTGCGGTGGCACGGCTGGAAGCAGGGGCATCTAAATGGGGTAATCCGGTTATTGTATCGGATGATCCGACCCGTAGTGAACAGAACCCATCGCTTTTTATGGCCTCCGAGAATGAGATTTGGCTGATGTATACCGCCCAGGTGGCACATCGCCCGGATATGCCCGGCGACTTGGATCTGCAGGGCACCGCCGAAATCCGTCGGAAGATCTCTCGGGATGGCGGTCATACTTGGGGACCCACCGAAGCGCTGTTTACGAGGGAGGGATCCTTCTGTCGTCAAAGCATCCAGAAATTGTCCAGCGGAAGGTGGATCTTCAGCAACTTTATCTGTGCCAAAGACGGGAGCCGTTTGGGCAATGACGTAACAGTACTGCAACTTTCTGATGATGAGGGGCACACCTGGCGTACTGTGGAAATGCCGGGTAGCCGTGGCAGAGTCCATGGGAATGTTTTGGAAGTGGCACCTGGAAAGCTGGTTTGTCTGTTGCGCAGCCGCGCTGCGGATCATATCTACCGTTCGGAATCTTTAGATAACGGCGAAAGCTGGAGCGTACCGCAGCCTACGGAACTGCGCAATAACAATGCTAGTATTTCGGCTCTGATTTTACAGAGCGGTGCTATGGCGGTAGTGTACAACGATGTGGCCTTTAATGATGATCCTGACCGAACAGTCTGGCCTGATCAGCGCTGCCCTGTTACAGTGGCCATCTCGGAGGACGGCGGGAAAACCTGGCCCTGGCGGAGAATCGTAGAACATGGCGAAGGCTTTACCGGGCCGTGGAATGATATTAACAATCGCCGTTACGAGTATCCTACTATGATGCAGAGCCGGGACGGTGCGCTTCATATCGCCTATGCTTGGGGCGGACGCAAACGCATCAAATATGTGTGCGTTGACGAAGCTTGGGTGAGGGGCGAAAAGGTATGCCAAGGGGCTGAAAATGACCCGGAACTGACCTGCCGGCGCTGAGAAGAAAAGACTAGAAAAGTGAATAAGCCCCGCTTTTCGGACTTTATATCGAAAAGCGGGGCTTTTCGTTTGTGGAAAGCCTTTTGTCATAAGGTTTTCCGCTTTTTGCGTTTTAATTTGAATTTTCAAAAAATCCCAAATCGCAAAACAAGATCTTGCGAAAGTCAGGAATTTAGATATGCGATTTTGGAACATTACTTCGTTGTAGAAAGAGAAAAATCTGCGTTTTTAATACGTGTCAGCTGGCAATTTTGTGAGAACATAAGTTGAAAATAATGTGGAAATCAATCCGATTACAACTTGACTGCTCTCTTGCAGAGGCGTCAAAAGGCCGCCGGACACTCCTTTTGCGGGATGCCCGGCGGTCTTTTCGCTTGAACCCTACTAACGAATTGCATAAAAGATACTCTCAAGGATTGTTTACATCGACAAAAATCGTCGGGAAGGATTACTGTTTATGTAGAAGTACCGATTATGTCTCTCAAAAGGTGGTATAATGGGACCCAATAAAACGATTCGCTATGCTACTCATAACAGCTTGTGGGAGATAGAAGAATATGGATACACAAGCAGCGCATCTGATCCGTTTGTTGGCGGGAAAATCCGATCCGTCCAGGGCCGGCGGTTGGCTGCCGCTTTGGATGCACGCACGGGATACGGCGGGTATTCTTAAACATCTGGCGCAAAGCTGGCTGCCGGAAGCCGTGCGTCATACGTTGGGGATAGAAGAAGAAATCTTATACAAACTGGTTTTCTTTTTGGGAATGAGTCACGATTGCGGCAAAGGTACGTCACTTTTCCAAAGCAACATCCTTTGCCAATTGCCTGAAGCGCGGGAACGCCTGCAAGCGCAGCTTGTACTTCCTGATACATTCTTAAACCGCAGTGCCACGCCGCACGCGATGGCCAGTGAAGTGATCTTGCGGGAATTGGGCTGCCCGCCTGGGGTGGCATCCATCGTCGGGGCGCACCACGGTAAACCGCAGCAGGACAGAGTGGATGATTTTATTTGCGAACAGTTGGAAAATCACCCGGAAAACTACTGGGGTCGCGGTCAAGAGGGCCTCTGGCGGGCGATGTGGCGCGAGATGCTGAATGCCGCCTTGCGGGAAAGCGGCTTCTCGGATATGACAGAATTGCCGTCGTTGACTATCCCCGCCGAACTGCTGTTGACGGGCTTGCTGACAATGGCGGACTGGATCGCCAGCAATACGACCTATTTCCCACTGATCCCCGTGGAGGAAACAGGATGCGAAACGGACTATCCTGCGCGGGTGGAACAGGCTTGGAAAAAACTGAATCTGACGGGCCCGTGGGAATCGCCTTACAATAGTCTGGGGGCGGAAGAGTTCAAACAACAATTTGGATTTTGTCCCAACGACCTGCAGAGGTCTGTATTAGAAACAGCAAACTATATCGCGTCGCCGGGATTGCTTATCATCGAAGCACAGATGGGCGTGGGCAAGACGGAAGCCGCGTTGGCTGCTGCGGAGATCTTTGCCAGTCGCCGACAGGCAGGCGGTCTGTTCTTTGGCCTGCCGACGCAGGCAACAGCCAATGGTATTTTTGACCGCCTGCGGGATTGGGCCGAAACACAATCAGAAGATATGGTTCACTCGATCCGTTTGGCGCACGGCATGGCGGAATTGAACGAGGACTATCGCCAGTTGTTCTCCGGACGGGCCACGATCGAGGAGGACGCCGACAGGCAAAGCGACCCGGAGAGTGGTATACTGGTACACCGCTGGTTCCAAGGCAACCGTCAGGCCTTGCTGGCGGACTTCGTCATTGGCACGGTTGACCAACTACTGATGGCGGCGCTCAAACAAAAACACCTGATGCTGCGCCAGTTGGGGCTGGCCGGTAAGGTGGTGGTCGTGGATGAGTGCCATGCCTACGATACTTACATGAATTGCTATCTCGATCGCGCGCTGACCTGGCTGGGGCGTTATCAGGTGCCGGTAATCCTGCTCTCCGCCACACTTCCAGCCAAGCGGCGGGCCGAACTTGTCAATGCCTATTTGGGCGGGAAGACAGCGGGTGGAGACTGGCAGACCAGCCGTGGGTATCCGCTGCTGACCTGGACAGGCGGCGGGCAGGTCTGCCAGCGAACGGTACCGCTGAACGAACCAGGCAAAAACGTACAGTTGGCACCGCTGACCGAGGACCGGCTGCCCGCCATACTGCAGGAGAAGTTGGGACAGGGTGGCTGTGCGGGCGTCATCGTCAACACGGTGCGCAAAGCGCAGGCGGTGGCCACGCAGTTGCGCCAGGCCCTGCCGGGATACGAGGTGTTTTTGTTCCATGCCCAGTTCCTGATGCCGGATCGCGCCGAGAAAGAACGGACGCTGCTGCGGCGTCTGGGCAAACGTTCCACCCCGGTCGAACGGGACCGGTTGATCGTGGTGGGCACCCAGGTGATGGAACAATCCCTGGACATCGACTTCGATTTTCTGGTGACCGAACTCTGCCCCATGGACCTGCTGCTGCAACGCATCGGCCGCCTGCACCGCCGGACGGATCGAACAGACCGTCCGCTGCCGCTGCAAACGGCACAGTGTGCCGTGCTGGATACCGGCGACGAGAGCTTTGACGCGGGCAGCAAAGCGGTCTATGGCGAGTGGCTCTTGTGGCGCACCCGGCAACTGTTGCCGCAGGCGGTCGTGTTGCCGCAGGACATCCCGAGGCTCGTACAGGGCACCTACGGATGGGAGGAAAAGGACGTTCTGCCGCAGAATGCGGACAGTGTGCGCAGGCGGGAGGAATATCTGCTGAAGCGAGGAAAGCAAGAACAAAAGGCCGCTGCTTTCCTGATTCAGCCGCCGACGGAACACCGCT
>NZ_CALADU010000258.1 GCF_937890665.1 uncultured Subdoligranulum sp. | reverse complement strand
CTTCACACGCAGGAGGTCACTGGTTCGAGTCCAGTAGTCTCCACCAAAAAGTTCCTGATTTCGCAAGAAATCAGGAACTTTTCTTTTTATTCGCCGCGAAAAAGTTTGCTTAAATTTTCTGCTTTTTCTCCGACCAATACACTGACCAATTCGGCAATAGTATCCGATAGAATGAGGCAGCACCGGACAGGAATTCCTCGCCCGGTGCTGCCGTGATGGTTACGATCTTTTTGTATGGTCAGAAAAAATCCAGCCTTCCATCTCACACGCGTCTGCAAGCGCTTTGGTGAGCTTTTTGATTGGAAAGTCTGGTGCGGTTTGTATAATGAGTACCAAATGTCCCCAATCCACATGCAGGTTTAGAAGAGCGCTCTTCTCCAGTGTCGAACCTTCATCAAAATGAAGAGGAACCTCTTTTTTCAGGACAGAACAATTCAGATAGACGTCCGCCCAGGGAATCTCCGTATGGATACACTGATAGAGCGATGTATACAATCCTTTGGGCAGCCGGTCAAAGAGAAATATATGCCGTTCCCCTTTGCCCACCTCCTCTTCTTTGAACCAACGGCACTGTTCCAACGCCATTTGGCGCAGTTCTGGAGAGCGCGCCTCCCACAGGGCACAGGTATGTCCGGTATAGTCCGACACGGTCAGCACCACAGGTAGCCCGGCACTGACCTCTTCCACAGTGCGCTGTACAATCGCATGGAAGGGGCGCAGCGCTTCCTCCTGTTCGGCCGAGGCCGCCAGCGCCCCATATCCGCCGGGAAGTCCGTATGATCCCGTCATACCGGCAGTTGCTTCCTCCGCCCGGAACTCTCCGGGCATCAGCCAAAACTCCCCTAAGCGCAGTTCGTTAAGCGACCTGTCGGTTCTTTCTTTTCGTTTCCGGAAAACCATAGTCACTCTCCCACATCTGTGATATCAATTACCCATTTTCCCAAAGAGGAACCTGCATAGGAACCTGCAACACCAAGGATCAATCCGCCGGCAATCCCGCCCACAGCAGTGCCAAGTCCTGGCAAAATTGCCGTACCGATTGCAGCACCTGCCAGAGCGCCGCCTTTGGCGCCGAGTGCACCTCCTGCCCAACTGCCGCCAATACTTGCAGCTGTACTATAAGTCTTTTTCCCGATTTTCTGATCGGCGTCATGTAGATCCCCGTCAATGACATTACATAGTTCCAAAGCATCCAGTGCTGCTCCCGCGACCAACAGCACTCTCCCTGCGATCCTGACTACTTTGGCTGAGTGCTGAAAATCTTTCAGGATATCATAGGCTTCTTTGGAAATCTCGGTATGATCCAATTTGGATGCAAGCCTTTTCTGCCACGCCGAAGCATCTGGGAGAGCATCCACATTGATATGGTAATAGCTTGTATTCCCTTTGTAGGGGTGTAAATCGGCCCTGAAAAGTGGCATATTACTTTCAGAGGATACAAGGCGTGAAAAATTCCGCCCATCTCTTGTGATTTTGGTTGCAGCCCGAATTCCCGTCCAACTGCTTTGGAGCGGGTCAAGCCATGCCAGAGTTGGAAAGGTACCTCGCGCTAATTCATCCAGAAAGCTCTCACGAGCACCGTCAGTCTTTTTTCCGTAAACTCCGTCCTCCAGCAGCCGCCCACCTAAATTCAATTCGTTGAATCTTTGCTGTAACTGGCGGATTTTTGCTGCATCGCCACCCACAAACCATGCCAGCCGCTCGATCATGCTGTCGGAAATACCTGTGCTGATCCCGCAGTGTTCCAGTTCGCTAACAGCGGCACGCAGGTTACGGGCTGTATCGTCTGTGATATAGTTGTTCTCTCGTTCGTTTTGCGATAAATCCCGCTGTAATTGGCGCGCGATATCTTCCAAGGAGCCCTTTATGCCTCCATCGTAGTCATCGCTGTATATG
>NZ_CALADU010000257.1 GCF_937890665.1 uncultured Subdoligranulum sp. | reverse complement strand
TTTTAATCAGAGGGTCCAGGATTCGAGTTCCTGCGGGCGCACCAAAACCTCACGTGAACACGTGAGGTTTTTTCTTTTTGTATTGGATGCACAGCCCCCCTCCTCTGCTGTTCTCCCCTTCGTATTGACAAAAGCACGCCCGTGAAGCGGTACGCTGACCGCTTCACGGGCGTGCTTTGCTATTTCTTTGAAAATTCAGGCTGCGGGGACCGACACTTTTTGATCCGGTTTCTTTTCGTTATTCTGCCGCCAGTTCAAATACAGATAGAACGCCACATTCAAGATCACACCAACCATTGTAGATACCGGCGCGGCCAAACCGATCTTGGTCAGGCTTGCGTTGGTCTGGATACTCATGAAGTAGGCCATGGGCAGACGCACCAACAACGTCTGCACCAGCCCTTGTACCATGACCCAGACGGTCTTTTGGTTGCCGTTAAAATACCCCACCATACTAAACAACACCGCCGTGGCAATGGTTTCAGGGGCAAAGCCTTTCAAATAGGCAAAGCCCTTTTCGATGACTGCTGCATCCGAGGTGAAGAAGCCCGCCAAGAAATCGCCCTTCATCATCACCAGAGCAAAGACCACAACACCGAAGCCCAGCCCGACGCCAATGCCGGTAAACATGGACTGTTTGGCCCGCTTCTGGTTGCCGGCTCCCACATTTTGCGAAACAAAGGATGCCATGGACTGCATCAAAGCGCTGGGGACCAACATCGCAAAATTGACGATCTTGCTGGCGACGCCATATCCGGAAGAAGCCTCCAGCCCCAGCCGGTTGACGAATGCGCAGAGCGCCAAGAAAGAAAGCTGCGTCAAACACTCCTGCAAAGCCAGCGGAATACCAATTTCGAGAAATTTCCGGCACTGGGGGTTGAAACGAAAATCCGATTTTTTGATTGAAAAAGGAAGTTTCTTTCTCCAGAGCATGACCACAGCACACACAACGCTGACCGTTTGTGCAAAGACTGTGGCGAGGGCGGCACCGGCGGCATCCATATGGAGTCCTGCCACCAGAAACAGATCGCCAAAGATATTGACCACACAGGCGACCAACACAAACAGCAGCGGCGACTTGCTATCTCCCAGTCCACGGAAGATCGCAGACAACACATTGTAGGCCACGATAAAGAAGATACCGCCGCCACAGATGCGCACATAGCTGACGGTGAGGTCCAAGGACTCCGCCGGGGCCTGCATCAGCACCGAAATCGGTCTGGCAAGCCCCACCAGCAGCGCGAACAGCCCCACTGAGATTAGTGCAAAAACAATGGCAGCACCACCAAGAACTTGCGCGATCCGTTCCGGCCGCTTTTCCCCCAGATACCGTGCAATCAAAACGGTAATGCCCATGGCCAGCTGTGTCACCACGAAGGTGACCAGATTGAGGACCTGACTGCCAGTGGATACTGCCGACAAACCGGAAGTAGAGCCGAATCGGCCCACCACCAGCAAGTCCACAGCACCGTATGCAGCCTGCAAAATCAAGGCTCCCAAAATGGGCAGCATAAACCAAAATAACTTTTGAAGAATGCTCCCCTGTGTAAAATCTGCTTTTTCCTTATTCAATAGAAACTCTCCCTTCCGATAAAATTGTATAAAATCGTTCTATCGTTCGGATGGTACAGCGGGCATCTTCTTCCGAGATGTCCTGAAAAAGTGGTGCCAACTGGTTAAAATACCACTCGTTATAGATTTGGGATAGTTTTTTGCCCGCCTCGGTAATAGAGATATAGGTGATACGGCCATCTGTGGTGGAAGATTCTTTGTGCAGATATCCTTTTTTCTCCATCTCCTTGACGGTCCGCGTCACACCGGGACGGGGCAAGTGCAGGGCATCGCTGATGTCGGACACTTTTACGCGAGTTCCCTGCCGTTCTAAGGACTCGATGGTGTCCAGATACTGAATATAGGCCGATGTAACGCCTTTCGGCAGCGGCGGCAGCATATCCCGACTCCGTTTTGCCTGATAGCACGCGTCGAACATCGCCTTGATTGTTTGTATTTCCATCAAAACGCCTCCATATAGTTACCTTTGGTAATTATATGGAGATTTTCCTTTTTTGTCAATCTATTTTTTCCCAAAAGCAGGTCTGCCTTTGCGTTGCCATCAACGAACCAGATCCGCCTCTTTTTACAGAAAAGTTCGAACAGGATGCTTTTGCCACGTTGCGCTGCGCCGGTAGGTATGGTATACTATTTTTATTGTGCGGCAGGCTGTGTGTCATCTGCCATTTTTCGGAAAAAGAAAAGAGTTGTATATGAAAATAGGATTTGACAACGACCAATATTTGGCTATGCAATCCGCTCATATTCGGGAGCGGATCGCCCAGTTTGACAACAAGCTGTATCTGGAGTTTGGCGGCAAACTGTTTGACGACTACCATGCTTCCCGGGTGCTGCCGGGATTCCAGCCCGATTCCAAGCTGCAGATGCTGCTGCAACTGAAGGAGCAGGCAGAGATCGTGGTAGTCATCAGCGCCGAGGACATCATCAGCAACAAGATGCGCGGCGACTATGGCATCACCTACGATCTGGACGTGTTGCGGCTCATTGACGCGTTCCAAGGTGTAGGTTTGCTGGTGGGCAGCGTCTGTGTGACGATGTATACCCCCGCCCCCGAGGTGGAAGCCTTTGAAAACCGGCTGCATACGCTGGGGATCCGTACCTTCCGTCATTATAAAATTGCAGGTTACCCCAACGACGTGGCCCGCATCGTCAGCGACGAGGGGTACGGCAAAAACGATTACATCGAGACGCAGCGCCCGCTGGTAGTCATCACGGCACCGGGGCCGGGCAGCGGCAAGATGGCCGTATGCCTGTCCCAGCTGTACCACGAATATCGGCGGGGGGTCAAAGCCGGGTATGCTAAGTTTGAGACCTTCCCCATCTGGAACCTGCCGTTGAAGCACCCTGTCAATCTAGCCTATGAAGCTGCTACCGCCGACCTGAACGATGTGAACATGATCGACCCGTTCCATCTGGAAGCCTACGGCGAGACCGCGGTAAACTATAACCGCGATATTGAGATTTTCCCGGTACTGCACGCGATGTTTGAGCTGATCGCCGGCAAAAGCCCGTACCAGTCCCCCACCGATATGGGCGTAAACATGGCGGGCAACTGTATTGTAGATGACGCCGTATGCTGCGAGGCTTCCCGCAAGGAAATCCTGCGCCGTTATCTGAAATGCCTGTGTGAGCAGAAGGTGGGCGGCACCGTCAAGGAAGAGCGGTTCAAGCTGGAACTGCTGTTGAATCAGGCAGGCCTGACGGTGGGCAGCCGTGCCGTGGAGCAACAGGCCCACGCCCGCTCCGATGCCACCGGCGGGCTGCCCGCGGTGGCCATCGAACTGCCCGACGGCTCGATTGTCACCGGCAAAACCGGTCCCTTGCTAGGCGCCGCCTCTTCGGCGCTGCTCAACGCCCTAAAGAATCTGGCTGGTATCGGCCCGGAGGTCGAACTGGTATCGGCCCGTGCCATCGAACCCATCCAGACCCTTAAGACCAACTATCTGGGCAGCAAAAATCCCCGGCTGCACACCGACGAGATCCTCATCGCCTTGTCCAGCTCGGTATCGGAGAATGAATATGCCGCCGCGGCGCTGCACCAGTTGCCCAAGTTGAAAGGCTGCGATGTCCATTCCACCGTTATTCTGTCCAGCGTGGACAGTGACACGCTGAACAAGCTGGGGATGTACCTGACCTGCGATCCTGCCTACGAGGAAGAGGACCGCAAATACCACAAGAAATAACCCCTTGGAGGTAGCGGACCATGAATGTTCTGATCGTTGTGGATATGCAGAAAGATTTTATCGACGGCAGCCTTGGCACCAAGGAGGCCCTTGCCATTGTGCCCAACGTGGTGGCCAAAATCCAGCAGACCCCGCCGGAACACATCTTTGTGACGTTGGACACCCATACACCGGACTATCTGAACACCTGTGAAGGACGGCATCTGCCGGTAGTTCACTGCGTCAAAGGTACGCTGGGGCATACGCTGCATCCGCAGGTGGCCGATGCGCTGACCGCCGTACCGGCAGATCACTTTGTGGAAAAGCCCACTTTCGGGTCTTTCGCCTTGGCAGAGCAGCTTCGGGATCTTGCGGGGGATGCTCCCCTTGAAATCGAACTGGTCGGGCTTTGCACCGGTATTTGTGTGCTCTCCAATGCCATGGTGCTAAAGGCAGCTTTCCCCGAGGCTGAATTTTCGGTAGACGCAGCCTGCTGTGCCTGCGTGAGCCCGCAGAGCCATGATACGGCACTAGCAGCCATGAAGCTCTGCCACGTCACAGTGGAAAACGAGGGCAAAGAACCGTGGCGCTGCTGATAGCACCATTTTCCGTATAATAAGCCAAAACGGCGGACTTTCCAAAAGAAAGTCCGCCGTTTTACTTTGCCTATACCAACCAGAATACTACACCGCCGCACAGCGTGCCCAACGCATTAAGCCCCACATCCAGCCATGAGAAGTGACGGCCAGGTATGCCTCGTTTGGTGGCCTCGTCGCCCCAACACCACAACAGCAATACGCCAAAGGCCACCACCCGGCTGTACTGCGCCCCACCGGTATGCAGCGTGATGCCCAATAGCACCGTCAGCCCCCCGAAGAGCAGCGGATGAGCCGCCCGGCGCAAAGTCCGGTTCAGTGCTTCCTGATCCACAGCCGGCAGCAAGGGATGCAATTCCTGTGCCAACGTGCGGCTGACCTCTCCGGTATGGGGGCCATCCTGATGGGAGAGAACGGTCATCAGCACAAACCAGACCGCCGTTGCCGCCGCCCAAAACCAGAAGGCCATGCCCTTTCTCCCTTTCTGTTATACTTCATCATGCCTTGCGGGCCGCCAAAAACGCTTTAAGTTTCAGCGCCTTTTCCATGTTGCCCTCCACCTTCAGCCGTCCCATCATGACCGCCGGGATCGGGTCCATACTGCCGGAAGCGATTTTGAACAGCGTATCCGCCGAGCAGGTAAATTCCGCATCCCGGTCATGGTACGTATAGGGTTCGATGGCCAGCTTGCCGCCCGACACCTCCACATAAAAGGCGCCTGCACCTTCCCCGGTAATGGTAAACTGGTAGGCCAGATGCTCCTGTATGTCGCTGACATCGGCATCCGCAAAAAGCGCTTTTACCTTTTCAAACACTTGCTGATAGGTCATGGTCGATTTCTTTCTGGGATTTCTTCCCTTACAGGGGTTCCTGCCAGCCTTTGCAGACGTCCACCCAAGCCTGATACCCGGAATATTGTTCCAATTCCGGTATGGTCAGTTCTATGGCCCTGTTGCTGCTGCCGCAAGCCGGGAACACCGTCTGAAACCGCCGAAGGGATACATCCAGATAAACCTGTACCCCGGGCTGCACTGCAAAAGGACAAACACCGCCCACCGCATGGCCCACTAGTGTTTCCGCCTGTTCCGGCGTGAGCATCTTGGCCTTAGCGGCGAACTGCGCTTTGTATTTGTGATTGTCGATCTTGGCGTCGCCGGCGGTGACGATAAGCACCGGGGACTCCCCTACCATAAAGGAGAGCGTCTTGGCAATGTGACAGGGTTCGCAGTGCAATGCCTGTGCGGCCAATTCTACCGTAGCGCTGGAAACCGGAAATTCCAAGATCCGCTCCTGCATCCCATACTGGGCAAAATAGGCTCTTACCTTTTCAATGGACATGAAAAAGACTTCCTCTCTCGGTGAATTCTGTGGGTTTTAGGCTTCCAATTCCGCCAACAGAGTCCCCAGATCTACAAACATATCTTGCGGCAGCATAGCCGTCTTGCTGCACCGTTTGGCACAGCGGTCCCCCGCCGCACCATGCAGCCAAACCGCCGTGGTGGCGGCTTCCAGCGCCGTGCGTCCTTGCTGCCACCCGGCGGCCAACAGACCCGCTAACAGACCCGCCAGCACGTCGCCGCTGCCGCCCCGGGCCAGCCCTGCCCCTCCGGTGGTGTTGTGCCAAATCGGCTCTCCCGGCGCCGTGACCAGCGTTCCGCTGCCTTTGAGCACGGCCACACACTGGTATTCGTCGGCCAAACGCCGGACTGCTGCCTCCCGGTCTGCCTGCACCTCCCCTACCGTGGTATGTAACAGACGGGCCGCCTCCCCGGGGTGAGGTGTCAGGACCGTATGGGCGGGCAGCGGTGCCCGCAAAGCGCCTGACGCCAGCGCATTGAGAGCGTCGGCATCCAACACAGCCGCCGCCCAAGGCTGTTTTTTGCCCAGCAGCGTATTGCAGATGACCCCCGCGCCCTCTCCCAGACCGGGGCC
Source organism: uncultured Subdoligranulum sp. (assembly GCF_937890665.1). The sequence continues at coordinate 7,286 of NZ_CALADU010000257.1, read as the reverse complement.
TGCCACCAATACAGTGTTTTTGCCTGCGAACCAAGCCCGCAGCGCTTCGGTATCCTGCGGGCGGATCCCACCGCTGTTGTCGGTTCGGCAGCCGCAGACACAACATTCCGGCGTGCGGGTCAAAGCCAGTTGAATGACCGGCTCTACACTGGCCAGATAGACTAACCCCGCGCCGCCGCGCAGCGCTCCTTCGGTACAAAGCAAGGCCGCTCCGCGGTACGCCATGCTGCCCGCCACTACCAGCACACTGCCGAAACTGCCCTTGTTGGTATCGGCCGGACGGGCCGGCAACTGCCGACGCACGACTTCCCGTGTGATGTCCTGCATCTTGCATCCCCCTTCCAATGGGTACTATAATAGAGGTATCTTTGGGATTGATTTTCCTTATTATAGTACATCTGCACCTAAAACGAAAGGGGAAGTTTGTATGGTACCGGCATTGGAAGCCATTCTGGCAAAATCCAAAAATCTCGTCTTTTTCGGCGGCGCGGGCGTTTCCACCGAAAGCGGTATTCCCGATTTTCGCTCGGTGGACGGACTGTACCACCAAAAATTCCGCTACCCGCCCGAGGTCATGCTCTCCCACAGTTTTTATAAGAGCCACACCGCTGAATTCTTTGACTTTTACCGCCAGAAACTCATCGTCCATGGCGCCAAGCCCAATGCCGCCCACCTGCGTCTGGCCAAACTGGAACGGCAGGGCATCTGCAAGGCCGTGGTGACCCAGAATATCGACGGGCTGCATCAAGCCGCCGGCAGCCACACCGTCTATGAATTGCACGGCTCCACCCTGCGCAACTATTGCACCCGCTGCGGCAAATTCTATCCCGTAGAATTTATCGAGCAGGCCGCCGGGCAAGGGGACGGCGTCCCTCGCTGCACCGAATGCGGCGCCATCGTCAAGCCCGATGTGGTACTCTATGAAGAAGGGCTGGATGAGGAAACGATGGAAAACGCCGTGCGTGCCATTGCCGCTGCCGACACCCTGATTGTGGGCGGCACCAGTCTGGTGGTCTATCCGGCGGCGGGCCTGCTGCGTTATTTCCGAGGGGACGAGTTGGTGGTCATCAACAAACAGGCCACCCCTGCCGACAATATGGCTTCGCTGGTGCTGAACCAGCCGATTGGTGAGGTGTTGGGGGACGGCTCCCCTGCCTAATGCTCTATTTTTGTACAGAAAGTCTATTTTTTTCAAAAAAGCCATTGCCAAGGCCCCGGTAGATTTGCTATGATAGACTTGTATAGGGTAGGTTTGGCAGGTATAGAGGGGGTATGGCATCATGGCCAATGCATTGACAGATTTTACCAAAAGACGCGAATTTTTGGTTTGTATGGATTCGGATGGCTGCGTGATGGACACGGTGCGCATTAAACACACCACGGTCATGTGCCCTGAGTTGATCCGCGTGTTTGCATTGGAAGATTATGCAGATTTTATCTCCACCACCTGGGAGGAGATCAATCTGCACACGCTGACCCGCGGCATCTCTCGTTTTGAAAGCGTGGTCCTGATTTTCGACCGCTTGAAAAATCGCGGCATCGAGATTCCGGGCAGTGACGACATCACCACTTGGGTCAGCACTTCCACCGAGCTTTCCACCGCCAGCTTACAGCACGAACTGAAAAAGACCGGCAGTCTGGCGCTGCGCAAACTGCTGGAATGGAGCAACGCCTGCAACCGTCGGATTCAGGCCTTGGAACCCACCTTTGAGCCTTTCCCCGGCGTACAGGAAAGTTTGCGCCAACTGCACACCGTGGCGGATCTGGCTGTGGTCAGCGCTGCCAACGAGAGCGCCATCGCCAGCGAATGGAAGCGTTACGGGCTTGCCCAGCACGCCGACATCATCTTTGGACAGGAGGTTGGCAGCAAAGCCAACTCCATTGCTACTATGCTGGCTTGTGGATATGAGAGCCGCAAAGTCATGATGGTGGGCGATGCCATGGGGGATGCCCAAGCCGCTGCCGCCAACGGGGTGGCCTTTGTGCCGATCTTGCCCGGTCGGGAAGCAGAAAGCTGGCGCCGCCTGCAGGAAGAAGCCCTGCCCAAATTGCTGCATGGCACTTTTAACCCCGATTATCAGGCCGAGCTCTTGGCTGCCCTGCGCAGCGCTTTGCACGGCTACGGCTAAGGGAACAAGGATTTTTCTCGCCACCACTCTTGTGGTGGCTTTTTCTTTATGTTATACTGATTATGTATACGTATGAATACAAATGCAAAGGAGTCGCCCGCCATGGACCTGTTACAGCAAGCGCGTACCGAGATTGATGCCATCGATGCCGAGATGGCGGCGTTGTTTGAACGGCGGATGCAGGCGGTGGCCGATGTAGCCCGTTACAAAGCCCAAACCGGCAAACCGGTTTTTGATGCTGTGCGGGAAGCCGCTGTGCTGGACAAAAATGCAGCCCGCCTGCAGGACGAGGGTCTGCGCCCCTACTACCGTGCCTTTTTGCAGGAAGCGATGGCGGTATCCCGGGCGTACCAGCGGGCTATGCTGGGCCGTGACACAGCCGCCTACCAAGGGGTACAGGGCGCTTGGAGCCATATCGCCCTGCGGCGGTTGTTTCCTTTTTCCCGTGCGATTTCCTTCGCCACTTGGGGGGAAGTGTTCGACGCAGTACAGAACGGCGACGCCGAATTTGGTGTGCTGCCCTTTGAAAACTCCAACGCCGGGGATGTTTCCACCGTGTTGGACCTGCTGTATACCCACCCCGGGCTGATCGTAGCCCGGATGTGTGACCTGCCCATCCGGCAGGATCTGTTGGGGATCCCGGGTTCCAGTTTGGCGGGGGTACGCACGGTTATCAGCCACCCGCAGGCACTGGCCCAGAGCAGCGTCTTTCTGCAGCAGCATGGGCTGGCCACACAGGCTTGGAGCAACACCGCCGACGCGGCCCGGCATATTGCCGAACAGAAAGACCCCACAGTGGCCGCCATTGCCAGCGCCGAGACCGCCGACCTGTACGGCCTGCAAATTCTGGCCGAGGGCGTCAACGCCGATGGCGACAACACCACCCGTTTTATCGTAATCGAACGTGCTGCCGAAGCCCCCGCCATGACAGGGGAAGGCCAGCGTCTGGCCCTTTTGTTTACGGCACGGCACAAGCCCGGGCAGTTGGCCACGGTTCTGGACCAGATCGGTGCCAGAGGCTTTAATATGGAATGTATCAAGAGCCGGCCGCTGCCCCACGTTCCCTTTGAATATTATTTCTATGTCCAGTTAGTCTGCCCTGCCGGCAGTACCCAGACCGACTGTGACGCCCTGTTGGATACCTTACGCACCACCTGCAGCACGCTGCGCCTTCTGGGTGCGTTTACCCTAGATACCACGGAAAAATAACCGATCATAAAAGGACGTGCGAAGCATGAAACTGACGATGCAACTGAAAAGCCGCAGCTATGATATCATCTTGAAGGCGGGCTGCCTTGCCAACCTGCATCAATTCACCAATGTGCAGAATCGCAAGGTCTTTGTGCTGACCGATTCCGGCGTGCCTCGTGTTTATGCCGAGACGATCGCCGCCCAGTGTCCCACATCCACCATCTACCCCATCCCGCAGGGCGAAGGCAGCAAATGCCTGAAGGTCTACGGACAGGTATTGCAGGCTATGCTGGACTTCGGCATGGACCGCAAGGACCTACTGGTGGCCGTAGGCGGCGGCGTTGTGGGGGATCTGGGCGGTTTCTGCGCCGCCAGCTATATGCGGGGCATCGATTTTGTGAACTGCCCCACCACCACCCTTGCACAGGTGGATTCGTCCATCGGCGGCAAAACGGCCATAGATCTGGGGGAAACCAAGAACATTGTCGGTGCCTTCTGGCAGCCCAAGGTGGTGCTGGTGGACTTTGATACGGTAGCCACCCTGCCCCGTCGCCATGTGATCAACGGTCTGGCTGAGGCCCTCAAGACAGGCATCATCGGGGATGCCCAGCTCTTTGCGCTGTTTGAGAGTGAACACCCTGAAGAGAATCTGGAACAGATCGTTTACCGCAGCTTGAAATTCAAGAAAAAGATTGTGGAACAGGACGAGCGGGAAGGCAGTGTGCGTGCTTGCCTGAATTTCGGCCACACCATCGGCCACGGCATCGAAGCCGTCAAAGGCATCCGCGGCCGCCGCACCACCGGGCTGTACCACGGGGAATGTGTGGCGCTGGGTATGCTGCCCATGATCGAAGACCCGGCGCTCCTGAAACGGGTGCGGGCCATCTACCGCACACTGGGCCTGCCCACCCGCACCGGTGCCAACAAGGCCAAGGTGCTGGAATATATGCAGCATGACAAAAAGACCCGCGGGGATTCCATCACCGTGATCAAATGCCCCGGTCTGGGCTGCTGGCGGGCAGATACTATCCCCACCACCGAACTGCCCGCCTTGTTAGGCATGGAATAACACCCCGTCACCTTGCCGCCGCACCCGGTGCGGCGTGCTCTTTTTCCCCTTTGTGAAAGGATCGGTTGGATGAAAAACACCTTTGGCAATGCGATCAGCTTAACGATCTTCGGTGAAAGTCACGGCCCTGCCGTGGGCGCTGTGCTGGACGGTCTGGCCGCTGGGCTGCCGGTGGATGAGCAAGCCATCGCCACAGCGATGGACCGCCGCCGAGCCCGGGGGGACGGCCTTTCCACCGCCCGCACCGAGGCCGATGCCGTAGAGTTTCTGTCCGGCGTCTACCAAGGCCACACCACCGGCACCTCCATCGCCTTGATGATCCGCAACCTGAACACCCGCAGCGGCGACTATGCCAAAACTGCGGACCTGCTGCGTCCCGGTCATGCCGACTATACAGCCTACGCCAAATATGAAGGCTGGCAGGATGCCCGAGGCGGCGGACATTTTTCCGGGCGGATCACCGCTGCCTCGGTAGCGGCCGGCGCCCTGTGCGAAACGGTGCTTCGGCGGCTGGGCATTCGGGTCTATACCCACATTGCAGCCTGCGCGGGCATCGAAGACGCGCCCCTTTCCAGTGCCGCCGGGTTGATTCTGCCCGAACCGGAACCCGGACACTTCGCCCTGTTGGATCCCAGCCGGGAAGAACCCATGCAGCAGGCCATCCGTGCCGCTGGCAGTGAGGGGGACAGCGTGGGCGGTATTCTGGAAACCATTGTCACCGGATTGCCCGCCGGCATCGGCGAACCTTGGTTCGACAGTGTGGAAAGCGAGCTGAGCCACCTGTTATTTGCGATTCCCGCCTGCAAAGGGGTGGAATTTGGCGCCGGGTTCCGTTTTGCAGGAATGCGCGGCAGCGAAGCCAACGATCCCTTTACGGTCCGCGACGGCAACGTGGTGACTGCCACCAACCGCAATGGCGGCATCAACGGCGGCATCACCAACGGTATGCCGCTGGTCTTCCGCACGGTGATCAAGCCCACCCCCAGCATCTATAAAGAGCAGCATACCGTAGATTATATAGCCTGCAAGGACGCCACCCTGCAGATCAAAGGACGGCATGACCCCTGCATCGTTCCCCGGGCGGCTGTGGTTCAAAACACATTGACCGCTTTTGGACTGTTGGATCTGTTGACGGTGCGCTACGGCACATTGGCGCAAGTCCATGGTTTTCCCACCACCGATACAATGGAAAGGATGTGAACCGCTGTGGAACAAAAAAGATACGGTCTGATTGGTGCCAAGCTGGGGCACAGCTATTCCAAAATCATCCACGAGCAGTTGGCCGGGTATCACTATGATTTGATTCCCCTGCCCACCGAGGCAGAGGCTCGAGCCTTTATGGAAAAGCGGGACTTTGCCGCCATCAATGTGACGATTCCCTACAAGCAGTTGGTCATCCCCTACTGTGACGAGATCGACCCCAAGGCCAAGGCCATTGGCGCGGTGAACACCATCGTTCATCGGAATGGCAAACTATACGGTTATAACACCGACTACGCGGGCTTTGCCTATCTGGCCCGGGCCCATCAGGTGGATTTCACCGATAAAGTGGTGCTGATCCTCGGCACCGGCGGCACCCATTCCACCGTGGAGGCAGTTTGCCGGGACAGCGGTGCCCGGGCAGTACTGTCTGCCAGCCGTACCGGCAAGTACGGCGCGCTGACTTACAGCGAAGCGATGCGCCGCCGGGACGTGCAGATCATCGTCAACACCACCCCCTGCGGCATGTACCCCAACGTGGGACAATGCCTGTTGGACCCCACCGCGTTCCCGGCGTTGGAAGCCGTTCTGGACGTGGTATATAACCCCTTCCGCACCGAATTGCTGCTGCGGGCGGCCGAGCACGGTATCACCACCGCCGGCGGTTTTGAAATGCTGGTGGCGCAGGCCGTGTTTGCCGCCCAGCATTTTACCGGGCGGTTCTACGCCACCGACAGCGTGATTCCGGCTGCCAGTCTGCGGCTGCAGCATCAGTTGTCCAACGTTTCGCTGATCGGTATGCCGGGGTGCGGCAAATCCACCATCGGCGCCGCGCTGGCACGCCGCCTCAACAAAACCTTTGTGGATCTGGACGAAGAGATCGAGCGTCGGACCGGCCGCAACATTCCCGACATCTTTGCCCACGAAGGTGAGGAAGCATTCCGCCGCTATGAAGCCGACACGCTGGCCGACGTGGCCAAGCATACCGGGCAGGTGATTGCCTGCGGCGGCGGCGTCATCAAAACGGCTGCCAATGTCCATGCCATGCGGCAAAACGGTGTGGTGCTGTGGGTCCAGCGTCCGCTGGGCAAACTGGCCACCGGAGGCCGTCCCCTGTCGAAAGGCGGGGCGGCACTGAAGCAACTGCAGGCCGAGCGCACGCCGCTCTACCGCGCTGCTGCCGATGCCGTGCTGGACAACTCCACAGCGCTGGCCGATGTGGTACAGGCTGCCGCACAACTGTGCGAATCCGACACCTTGCTATAACAATTTTTTGATAAAAAATCCTTTAGAAAGAGGTTTCCTTCATGATTATTTCTACCAAAAAGGGTACGCCGCAGGTCGAACTGGACCGCATTATCGACAGTTTTGAAAAACAGGGCCTTTCGGTCACTTTGATCCGCGGTACCGATTATAACGTCTTTGGTCTGGTCGGTGACACCACCAAGATCGCGGAAAAGGATGTATTGGCCAACCCCTGGGTCGAAAACGTGACTCGTGTTTCGGCCCCCTACAAGCGCGCCAACCGTCTGTTCCACCCCGAGGATACTGTCATCGATGTCAACGGCACCAAGATCGGCGGCCATTCCCCCATCGCTGTGATGGCCGGCCCTTGCAGCGTGGAAGGCGAAGACCATATGATCAAGATGGCCAAGCTGGTCAAGGAGGGCGGTGCCAACTTCCTGCGCGGCGGTGCC